>JAYENG010000053.1:0-3206 GCA_034721975.1 Bacillota bacterium | reverse complement strand
TATAGTCGACATTATATATTTTCATATTCATATCATTGATTAATTCTGATTGATAAACAACCAGCATCTCAATCATATATTCAGCTTCAGTCTTATCTGCCTTTTCAATATTTTCATCGATGAATTCACCAAAATCATCAGCTTTCCCAGAAGAAAGCAGTTCATTGAATTCATCTAGAATATGAGATTCTTCTATAATCGGCTCTTCTACTACAGGCTCTTCTACTATTGGACCTTCTTCAACAACAGGCTGCTCCACTTCGATATTTTTCGAACAACCCGTTATTGTCAATAACAAGATAATCATCAGTATGCTTATTTTTTTCAACATATCACTTCCACTTCTTTACCTTTAAACATTTCAAAGGCGCCTTCTCTGTTTGCTAGAGATCTAAAACATTTCCGCCCGCACAATTATAGTACATGTCACATATGATAATTCCTACTTTACAACATCACTCATTCAATTTACTCTTTTTTTGAACAAAGCGATGATCGGATTCTTTTTCCTTTACACCCTTTGATCTATTTTCCAACCAACCGACTCTTATCTCTCCTTTTGGAAAATCAAAATCCGGAACCACAGGTTTAATATCCAAAACTGGCGTTTGGTCTAATACATCAATATTCTTTATATATATGATATTTCCTTCAATTTTCTCGATTTCAAGAACAGACAAACCTATCGGATTAGGTCTGACTGGTGCCCTTGTCGAAAAAACACCTCTTTTCTTGTCATCCATAAAAGGCTTAACAATAAGTTTATGCTTTCTAACCTCATGAAAAAAATATATGACAATCAAATGACTGAATTCCTCAAGGTCCTTTAAACCTTCGGCATATTCTTCATTTATAACTATTTTACCTTCAAGTGATTTTTCGCCCGTTGGTTGAATCGGCATATTATTCAAAGTTTTAAACTCAGAATGTATCTTTCCTATTTCCACAAATTCCATCATGCTCATCCCCTATAAATTCTCATTTTATATCATTATACCACTTGATTACTCTTTTATCCTATGCTATACTACACAAAACGCATGCAACAAACATTTGTATACGACACGCGGACAGGTGATAAAAAATGCAGCCAATTATTGTTCAAAAATACGGCGGTTCTTCTATTAAAGATACCAATCACATTAAAAATACAGCGAATCGAATAAAAAGCTATCAGAATCAAAGTTACCAAGTAGTAGTCGTTGTTTCAGCAATGGGTAAAACGACCGATACTCTACTTTCCTTAGCAAAGGAAATAAGCACTACTCCTTCAAAAAGAGAACTAGATGTTCTTTTATCAACCGGAGAACAAATTTCTATAGCACTGCTTTCCATGGCTTTAAATGAAATTGAAATCGATACGATTTCTCTTACAGGTTCTCAATGCGGAATCAAAACCGATTCAGTTCATAGTAATGCCCGCATTGAAAATATCGATAGTGAAAGAATTTTATCAGAACTTGACAACAAAGTTGTAATAGTCGCAGGTTTTCAAGGAATCAACGAAAAAGGAGATATTACTACTTTAGGAAGAGGTGGTTCAGATACCTCGGCTGTCGCATTGGCAGCAGCTCTAAACGCTGAAAAATGCGAAATATATACTGATGTAGATGGTATATATAGTGCCAATCCAAGAATTATACCAAACGCAAGAAAACTCGATACCATCAGCTATGATGAAATGCTGGAAATGGCGAAATTAGGTGCACAAGTTCTCCATCCTCGTTCGGTAGAACTAGCAAAAAATTATCAAGTCAAGCTTGAAGTGAAAAGTAGTTTAAACAACAATTCCGGGACAAAAATAATTGGAGAAATAAATATGGAAAAAATACAGATTAGAGGAATAACCTCAGAAGATTCAATAGCAAGAATTTCAATAACAAGAGTTCCAGATAAACCTGGCATAGCTTATAAATTATTTAAGACTTTATCTGACAACTCGGTTTCAATAGATATGATTCTGCAAAACCTTACTCATGAAAACGTGAATGATATTTCTTTTACAACTCCTATAGCAGAACTAAATAAAGTTGTTCCGATTGTCAAAGATTTCGCAAAAAATATAGGTGCAGAAGATGTCATAATAAAAGATAACGTCTCAAAGATTTCCTTGATAGGTACAGGCATACTCGGTCATGGTGAAATTGCATCCATGTTCTTTGAAACATTATCTAATTTAAAAATCAACATCGAAATGATTTCAACATCTGAAACTAAAATCTCGTGTATTATCGATAAGAGTCATTCGTTGATTGCTACAAAAAAACTACATGAAATATTTTTCGAGTCCTAAAGTTGCTGATTAAATTCAGCAGCTCTCCCAAAAGCCCTAGAAGAAATATCTCCTAGGGCTTTTTTTAAATTTCAATAAAATTCAACTTGTTATTGTCCGGATCATATACATGTCCCATTTTTACACCATTTTCCAGTATAAAAGGTCCTTCAATATTTAAAACATTTTTCTCCGTCAAATCCTCAAAGCTTTCATATAAATTTGAAACAAGAAAGGTAAGAGAAATATTTCCATTTGATTCATTCAATTCTTCTCCTGCAATCAATTCAATTCCAGCGCCTTCTCTACCTGAAAGAAATACAATTTCTCTTCCTGGTTTCGGTTTAATTCTTCTTTTCTCAGTAAATCCCAATATCTTAGTATAAAACTCTAACGATTTTCCTAGATCCGCAACCCTAATCGTTACATATGAAAATTTCACTAACATTTCCTCCTTTTTATAAATTAGCCTCCGCCAACATCGCAAGCGGCGATCTCTCAACGTGTTTTAATGTAACATGCCCGGTTATGTCATATTCTTTTAATTTATCAACTATATAAACCAGCCCATTTGACTTTGAATCGACCAATACAGAATCAATCTGATTGTCCGTAGGGTCTCCTAAGAAGATGAACTTCGAATTGTTTCCAGCTCTAGTAAGCATAAGTTTTGCCAAGTGAGGTGTAATCTGTTGCGCTTCATCTATAATCACCACTGCCCTTTCCAGGGTTCTTCCTCTCATATAGTTGAAAGTTTTTATTTCAAGTGCTCCCGCTTCTTTTAATTGTCCAATAAATTTCTCGGTTGTCTGCTCCATACCTTTAGCATATTTGCTCTTAAGATAAAGCAAAGTTTCAATGGAATCATAGAAAGGTCCCATCCAAGGTTTCAGTTTTTCATCTTCAGTTCCAGGTAAAAATCCTATATCATCTC
>JAYENG010000052.1:0-3212 GCA_034721975.1 Bacillota bacterium | reverse complement strand
TTTATTCCAGTGGGTGTTCCGGGAAATCTTTTGAGTGGCGGATTGATAATGCCGCTTAATATGCTCGTTGGAATAGTTGTATCGATCACTTTTTATTTTATAGCAATTTTATTTGAGGAAGGAGAGCTTGAAGATGTCAATAGTGCAGAATAGTTATATAGAAGTAGGCGCTGTTATTCTATTTGGCATAGGGTTCATGATTCTCCTGCTTAACAATAATATGATTAAAAAAATTATCGGAATGAATATAATGGACACATCAATTTTTTTGCTGTTTATTTCTATTGGATATATTCATGGAAAAGAAGCTCCGATCATTGTCGATGGAGAGATAAATGCAGTGGGTTATGTAAATCCGATTCCTTCAGGATTGATGTTGACGGGAATAGTTGTAGCGGTCAGCGTGACTGGATTGATGCTTGCGTTGACTATAAAACTTTACGAAAAATATGGAACAATAGAACTTGATGAAATAATGAACATGGGGAGTGATTAGATGAATGGAATTATAGAATTGTTTCCGTTTATGACAATATTGTTATTGCTTATATTTGGTGCGTTTTTAACGCCTTTGATCAAGAAGAAACCAATTATTGTTAAAATGAATATTGCAATCAATATCATTGCGATGATTATGAATCTAGTTACATTGGTTTATGTTTATAATTACGGAACTTTCATTTTTAAGTTCGGTCACTATGGTTCACCTTTTGGGATCATTTTTCACATAGGACCAGTTGAAGTTGCGATTGCAATGATGTTTTCTTTTGTAATAACAATGGTTTCATGGTATTCGTTTTATAGTATAGAAAAGGAAATCGAAGGAAAACGTGTAGGCTTCTACTACATTCTAAATTCACTTTTATTGGCTTCATTATTGGGGATTGTATATACATATGATATTTTTAATGGTTATGTATTTCTTGAATTGAGTACACTTGCAGCATGTGGAATCATTATCGTAAAAGATAAAAAAGAAAACATCAAGGCTGCAATCAAATATCTGATGTTGAGTACTTTGGGGTCTGGGCTTGTCTTGATGGGAATCGCATTCATCTATTCGATTTCTGGACATTTAAGTATGGAATATATTCATGAGGCGATAGTGGCATCATCGCTGGCAAAGGAAAATCTCCTTTTAATCAGTATTGTTCTATTTTCAATAGGACTTGGTATAAAGAGCGCTATGTTCCCGATGCATGTGTGGTTGCCTGATGCTCATACGACAGCGCCGAGTCCTTCAAGTGCGATATTGTCGGGATTGGTTATCAAAGCTCCAGTTGTTTTCTTGATAAAAATCTATTATGTCGTATATGGATTTGAATTTGTAAATTCGTCAAGAATCTTGCAACTGATGTTGATTTTTGGTGGCGTTGGAATGATAATGGGTTCATTGTTCGCAAGAAGACAAAAGTATTTGAAACGATTGATTGCATATTCAAGTGTCGCGCAGATGGGGTATATATTTTTCGGGATTGGTCTTGGCAATGAATTGGGTTTGATTATGGCGATTTATCATATTTTAGCTCATGGATTGACCAAGTCCTCGTTGTTTTTATCTGCGGGTTCGTTTATTGAACAGACAGGTTTTAAAAAGATTGAAGATTTTAAAGGCATTGGAAAAGAAATGCCGGTTACTTTAGGGATTTTTACACTTAGCGCCTTATCTTTAATTGGAATTCCAGTATTGCCTGGATTTATAAGCAAGTGGAATTTAGCCTTGGCTTCCATTGACAGCGGAATGATTTATCTTTTAATAGTAATACTATTGAGCTCTTTACTAAATGCCGTGTATTATTTTCCAATAATAATCAACGGATTTTTTGGGGAAGATAATCTAGATGGTAAAATTTTTAAATCTAAAAGCAAACCAATCAAAGAATTGATTCCAGTAATTCTATTGACTGTAGCGATGATCGCCATTGGATTTATGTCGGGTCCGGTTATTGAATTTATTCGATCTGGAATTTATATGTAGTAAGGAATTGGAGTTGAAATTGTGAAAAACATTTTAGTGATATTACCATTAATTTTGCCCATTATAAGTGCTGTGGCAATTTCATCATCAAAAATTATAAAAGACAAATATTTAAAGATATTTGTTGCAGTAGTTGTATTTTTGAATTTTGCGTTCATTGTCAATGTAAACATTTTTAGTGATTCAGAAATTCTTCACGTTATTACGATCAATGAGTTTTTAGATATCTATTTTCACATTGATCAATTAGGCAAGCTGTTTAGTTACATGGCTGGTTTTCTTTGGATTCTAACAAGTTTTTATTCGTTTGAATATATGAAGCATGAAGGTAAAGAGCGTAGATATTATGTGTTTTTCATCCTTACATTTGCGATGATTATGGGTATTTCATATTCTGGAAATTTATTTACTCTATATATATATTATGAATTGTTGACATTGAGTACTTTTCCATTGGTTATTCATGCAGACTCTAAAGAGGCGCTGCGAAGCGGGAAGAAGTATATTATATATTCTTTTGTTGGAGCTACATTTATAATTTTAGGAATGATGATTTTATTCAGTATTTCTGGAAACATGAATTTTGTTGGTGGAGGAATTAAGGGTATTGGTGAATATCCTGACAAGACATTATTGCTGGTCAGTTTTTTATCGATGTTCCTAGGTTTCGGAGTTAAAGCGGCAATGGTGCCGTTTCATTCATGGCTGCCCGCTGCGATGGTGGCCCCTACACCGGTAAGTGCGCTTTTACATGCTGTTGCAGTTGTTAAGTCGGGAATATTTGCACTGACGCGCATGACCTATTATATTTATGGACCGATGCTTGTAAAAGAGCTGAATGGAGATGATTATCTTATTCCATTAGTGATTGCCACGATTGTTATGGGTTCCATCATTGCGCTTCATCAGGATCATCTGAAAAAGAGGTTGGCGTATTCGACCATTTCTCAACTCGGGTATATTGTTTTGGGCATTTTAATGTTGAACCCAAATGGATTAGCGGGTGCATTGATGCATATGATCAATCATGCATTTATTAAAATCACTTTATTTTTTGTAGTAGGTTCCATTACGTATATGACAGGGAAAAAATATATCCATGAGATAAATGGACTTGGCAAGCATATGAATAAATCTTTCATAGCATTTTTTATAGCTTCTGTATCTCTTCTAGGAATTCCACCTACAAATGGTTTTGTAAGTAAATGGATGCTGGGACTAGGAGCGATGGAAG
>JAYENG010000051.1:0-3271 GCA_034721975.1 Bacillota bacterium | reverse complement strand
GCTCGATATCTTTCAATATCGCTCCAGAAAGATATTTTCTTAAAATTATCAAAAAATTAGGTGGAGTTGGAGGATTGGATTTTTTTTGATCGGTCAAAGTCATATAGGGCATTGAAGAATTAATCGATAACTTCAACCTTTCTTTATTTCTAAATAAAATATTTACTTCATCTTGTTCCGGTTGAAAAATTTTATCGATCTTGAGACCGATAATTTTTTCTTTAAGTTCTTTTATCGCTTGCGTCATCACTATTCCATCGTAAGCCATTTTATCACCTCAGCTCGTCAATTATATCATAAAAAAGCATACTTGAAATTTGAAAAATATTTTTAACGGTAAAAAACTGATATAACTGCAATAATTGTGATAAAATATACAAAAAAGGAGATGGCCTATGAATTTTACTAAAATGCATGGAGCCGGCAACGATTTCGTTATCATCGAAGGTAGTACAGAAATAGATTATTCGAATATGGCCGCTTCATTATGCAAGAGACATTTCTCCGTCGGAGCCGATGGATTTATGGTCGTCGAGCCTGGTGAAATAGATGGAGTAAAAATGAGTTATTACAATGCAGATGGTTCTATAGGTGAAATGTGTGGAAACGGCGCTAGATGTTTGGCGATGTTCGCATATGAAAAAGGTTTGGTTGACGATAGGAGTTTTAATCTATATACTTTATCAGGGAAAGTTCATGCTGAGATCATCAATGATAGTGATGTGCGCATTGCAATGGGAAGGCCGGAATATGATTCTAAATTAGAAAAGCACTTTTTCAATCGGCGGATAGAGATTGAAGACAAGGTTTTTAGAGGAAGTTATATATTGATGGGAGTTCCCCATTTGACGATTGAAGTAGATGTTTTGGATAAAGATATTCTTTTGAAGTATGGACCTTTATTGGAAAAAAGTGAAATTTTCAGCAAAGGCACCAATGTGAATTTTGTCCATATAATAAGTGATTGCGAGATCGATATAGATACATGGGAAAGAGGCGCCGGAAACACCTTGGCCTGCGGTACGGGTTCGTTGGCGGCTGCATTCAGTTTATACAAATTGAAGAAAATGAAAAATAAAGTTAAAATCAATGCACCTGGTGGGACACTTAGGGTTATAATAGAAGAAGATGAAACTGTATTTTTAGAAGGCAATGCGATAATAGCATTTGAAGGAACAATCTAGGAGGAAAAATATGATTAGCAGTATGACGGGATATGGACAGGGAAATGCGCAAAACAGTGATTTTAAACTAAATATTGAAATGAAAAGCGTCAACAACAGGTATTTAGATATAAATATCAGATTGCCGAGAAAATTTAACATATTTGAAGAAATGATCAAAGATACCATCAAATCTAAAATGAGCAGAGGGAAAGTGGATGTTTTTATAAATGTTGCTAAATCTGAAAGGGAAGATGTAACGATTACTCCCGATTTTCCACTTTTGGAGCGTTATGTCGAGGCATATCAGCAGATAATCGATAGATTTGAACTTAAAGATAGTGTGGACCTTGGTAAACTTTTGAGGAATCAAGATATTTTAATAGTCGAAGATAAAGAACTCGATGAAGAAGAATCGATAATTACCATTAAAGAAGCTTTGAACACGGCTGTGGATGGTCTAATCGGCATGAGACAGCGTGAAGGAGAAAAATTAAAACTTGATATAATAGAAAAAACTGATAGAATAAATATTGTTTTAGAAGAAATAAGAAAAATCGCACCCGAAATTTCTGTAAAATACAAAGAGAAAATGCAAATTAGAATAAGAGAGTTGTTGGACCAAATAGAAGATTACGACGAAGAAAGACTTAACATGGAAGTAGCGGTCTTTGCTGATAAAAAAGATATCAATGAAGAAATCGTCAGATTGGATTCTCATTTTTCTCAATTGAACGATTTGTTGAGTATTGATCAGCCTGTAGGAAGAAAACTGGATTTTCTTTTGCAAGAGATCAATCGCGAGGTTAATACAATAGGATCGAAATCACCTGATTTTGATATTTCAAATTATGTTGTCGATATTAAAAGCGAGTTGGAAAAAATAAGAGAACAGATACAAAACATCGAATAAGAGGAGAAGCTATGCATAAAAAGGGTAATCTTTTTGTTGTCAGCGGCCCATCGGGAGCTGGTAAAGGAACAATTGTTCATGAAATATCTAAAAATGACAACGATTTCAAACTTTCGGTATCTGTTACAACCAGAGCACCCCGGAATAGAGAAATTGAAGGCGTCAATTATTATTTCAAAACAAAAGAAGAATTTATGGATATGATAGAAAATGATGAATTTCTTGAATATGCAGAAGTATATGATAATTTTTATGGGACTCCAAAAAAACCGGTTTTAGATGCAGTTGAAAAAGGAGAAACCATATTATTGGAGATAGATATTCAGGGTGCGCTTCAAGTGAAAAAAAATTATCCTGAAGGGATTTTTATTTTTATTCTACCTCCGACAATGGCTGAACTTAAGAACAGGATAATTGAAAGAGGATCTGAAACGGATGAAACTTTAAAGAAAAGGTTATTGAGTGCTTTTAATGAAATCAGCTATATGGAAAAGTACGATTATTTTATTATAAATGATGTTTTAGAAGATTCCATAAAGTCTTTTAAATCAATAATAGAAGCAGAAAAATGCCGTGTTATTGCTGATGTTAAAAATTTATTGAAAACATATGAGGAGGAATTATAATGACAGACCCATCAATCGATCAATTACTTGAAATAATTGAAGATCGTTATTCATTGATTGTTGCAACTTCTAAAAGAGCAAGACAGATTCTTGCGAACGAACAATATGAAGAACAAGAAAGCTTTATGAAGCCTGTTACCATAGCCGCAAAAGAAATTTTTGAAGGCAAAGTAAAATGTGTAAACTGTAAATAAGGTGATTATATGTATAAAGGTAAAAATGTCGTTTTAGGAGTTACTGGCGGTATCGCGATATACAAAGCTTTGGATGTCATCAGTAGATTGAAAAAACTTAATTTTGAAGTTGATGTCATAATGACAAAGAATGCTCAGGAGTTTATAAAACCTCTGACGTTTCAAGCTATGTCGGGTAGGCCTGTAGTTCATAATATGTTCAATGAGTATATAAATGCCGATATCGAACATATACAATTAGCTAAAAAAGCAGATATATTTTGCGTAATACCTGCAACTGCCAATATTATCGGAAAGATTGCAAATGGGATTGCAGATGATATGCTGTCGACGACGATAATGGCTACAGAAGCGCCGATTTTAATAGCGCCTGCT
>JAYENG010000050.1:0-3275 GCA_034721975.1 Bacillota bacterium | reverse complement strand
ATTTATGTGCACATTGTATATATTCCCAACAATCAAATTTTTATTTGTATGAACGTACACAACTCCATCGACTTCTGGTGTATCATATTGCGTTCTCCCCATGTAAATAGGCTCCCCTTGAATAATTTCATCGATAATAACAGGTAGAGTTTTATCGACGAAATTCATCATCATGGCATTTGATATTTCAAGTTGTACAGACATAAGTGCATTATATCTTTGTTCTTTTATGTCTTCATCAATCTTTAATGGTAAATTGTACGCAGGCGTATTTTCTTCATCGGAATATTTAAAAGCTCCAAGTCTGTTAAAAGGATGCGCTTTAATAAATTCAATCAAATCATTGAAATCTTCATCTGTTTCACCAGGAAACCCGACAATGAGTGTAGTTCTAATTACAGCATCCGGGATATGCATTTTAATCAAATTCAATACGTTGATGATATTTTCTCTTGTAGTATGACGATTCATCAATTTTAATATTTTATTAGAACTATGCTGAATTGGAATATCAAAGTATGGAACCACTTTTCCATTGCGCATAATCGACAGAACAAGATTCTCATCGATAACATCAGGATACATGTATTGAATTCTGATCCATTTCAAATTTTCAATTGAATTCAACGAATCAAGCAAATCTCCTAATTTAAACTCATTGTATAAATCTACACCATAGCGAGTAGTGTCTTGTGCAATTAAAATAATTTCCTTGATGCCGCTTTTTACAAGACTTTTGACTTCATTGACAATGTCCTCAATTTTTCTACTCCTATAAGAACCCCTTAATTGTGGAATTATACAATATGTACAACTGTTGTCGCACCCTTCGGCGATTTTTACAAATGCATAGTGTTTCGGCGTCAATATATTTCTAGGTAAATTTTCTGGCAATATCAAGCTTACATTATCAGTTAAAATAATATTTTTCTCCCCATTGTTCACCCTGTCTATTACTGAATCAATATATTGAAATTGAGTCGTACCAACATATGCAACCACTTCTGGGATTTCTTCTACTAATTCATCTGCATAGCGTTGAGCCAAGCATCCAGAAACTATCACTTTACTTTCAGTATTAGTGATCATATTGAAAATCATATCTATACTCTCTTTTTTAGAATCATTTATAAATGCACATGTGTTAATAATGACAAATTCAGATTCTTCAGGAGTGTTGGCTATCTGATAACCTTTCGCCATCAATATTCCAGTCATATGTTCTGAATCTACCAAGTTTTTTGAACAACCCAATGTTTCAATATATATCCTATTTATTTTCATCTTTTACCTCTTTATAAAAATTTTCTAGCGCACCTACGGCTTCATTTATTAGATTATACTCTATTTCAAAATCATATTCAGTTTGTTTCTTTATTGAATAGTTATATAGTGGATCGTAGTATTCCTCAATTAACATTCTTATAATCTCATCAAATTTTTCTTCATTTACAAGTTCGATAAGCATATCAACTTTAACATGTCCCAATCTTTTTCTGAGATGATTGATAGAATCGATTATTTTCTTGCTTTTTAAACTCGGCAAATACAATTCTTTGATAATTGAAATTCTATTTTCAATATTGGTTTTAACCAATACATGTTTACCATTTTGCATAGCTTGATAAAATTCATTAGTCATAGAAACAGTTCCAATTCTTTTACTCTCGCTTTCAACAAAAATAAACGGTTTTTCAGTCCTCAATTTTTCAAACACCAAATTCTCAAACATTTTCTGACTTGGAGGAAGTTCATCATATGGTACATTCCCAAATACCGAACCAGCATTTTTTGCTAAATCTTCTAAATCGATAACAGGAATTTCTTTTTTTATAAGACCGTTCAATATTTTAGTTTTACCAACTCCAGTTTGTCCGTGAACAACAATCAAAGGCTTGTTTTCTAATAATAAATTGCTCTCACTTATCACATGATTGCGATATGCTTTATATCCACCATCCAGTTTAAACAAATTTGCAACTCCGATGCTTTTACCAAAAGTATATAAAGTATTTGACCTCATGCCGCCTCTAGAACAATAAAGTATTATTTTCTCATAGTCTTTAGTTAATTCATTCAACATTCCAAAGAAATCCTTCAATTTTCCATGAACAACATCAATGCCTTCAATTACTGCATCAGATTTTCCTTGAGCTTTATATATTTTCCCAACTGTATCTCTTTCAATATCATTCAATATCGGCCAATTCAATGCGCCTGTTATATGGGATTCATCGAATTCTTTTTGTGACCTGACATCAATGAAAATTCTATCATTGAATTTTAGCGCTTCTTCAACATTTACTATTGTCATAAACTCTCCTTATTATTTTGTTCTACTTGTTCGATTGTCATTAAAACTTCTCTCGGTTTACTGCCTTGCGACGGACCTACTATTCCTTTTTCTTCAAGATCATCTATAATTCTGGCAGCTCTATTATAACCTATTCTGAATTTTCTTTGTAACATAGAAATAGAAATCGTTTTTTGAGTTGACAGAAATTTTAAAATTTCAGGTAATAAATCATCTGAATCGAGTTGCATAGTCATTTGTTCCGCTTCTTTCAAGATGTCATGATTATAAGTAACATCTTTAACTTGTGTTTTGATATGTTCGACAATTTTTCCTATTTCATCTTCAGTTATAAACGCACCTTGCACTCTAATAGGTTTTGATGCCCCGACTGGATTAAAAAGCATGTCTCCTTTTCCAAGTAATTTCTCAGCTCCAGCCATGTCAAGTATTGTTCTTGAATCTATTTGAGAAGAAACTGAAAACGCTATCCTTGAAGTGATGTTTGCTTTTATCAATCCAGTAATTACATCAACCGACGGCCTTTGGGTCGCAACAATCAGATGGATGCCCGCAGCTCTCGCCATTTGAGCCAGACGAGCTATAGCATCTTCTACTTGATTTGGAGCTACCATCATCAAATCAGCTAACTCATCAATAATAACAACAATTTTAGGTAACTTTTCTTCATTTCCATCTTTATTATATCCTTCAATATCTTTTACATTATTAGTAGCAAACAATTCATACCTTCGTGTCATTTCATTTACCGCCCACCCTAAAGCGATAGAAGCTTTTTTTGGATCAGTCACTACTGGTAAAATCAGATGAGGTATCCCATTGTAGATATTCAATTCAACCACTTTAGGGTCAATCATCAGTAATTTTACTTCATCAGGATTGGAATTAAACAATAAACTGGTTATAATGGTATTAACACAAACACTCTTACCTGAACCAGTCGCTCCGGCTATTAACAAAT
>JAYENG010000049.1:0-3303 GCA_034721975.1 Bacillota bacterium | reverse complement strand
GGACTGTAATAGATTTCGATTCATATTTGTATAAAAGTTTAAAGAAAAACGACTATCTGCAAATGAACAAGGAATTGTTCGATCTGGTACTTGTTGAAATATATATCAGGAATATAAGCGGTGTGGTGTTGATAGACAGTATCACTATCAACAGTCGTAAAGATCAGCGACTTTTTTATCAGCATATCGAAAATAAAATCAAGGATTTCAGCGATTTGAAATTTCATGGAATCACAAGACTTGGATTTGTAGAGTTGACTAGAAGAATAGAAAACAGATCTATAATGGAATTCAGCGATGAAGAAATATTAATCGATAAACTATATTTAAGGATCAATTATTTACAAGACCATACAAGCATCAAGTCCCTTGAGATCAACTTGAATCCAAAGTATTTCAAAGAGGGGGAAAAGATAGCTGAAATCAGAAAAGTGTTTGCTTTTTCGATGAAATTTGTTTACAATCATAATGTTGATGATTATAGTATAAAACTGCTAGAATCTATTGACGAGTGACAGTATGTATGTTAATATAAATAACTGGGTAACCGCTCAAAAAAGGTTGTTAAACTCGACTATGAGTACCTGATTTTGGCGAGTCTATGGATAGGGAGGTAATGAAATGTACGCAATTATTGAAACTGGTGGTAAACAATACAAAGTTCAAGAAGGCGATGTAATCAATATTGAAAAGTTGGAAATCGCTGACGGTGAAACTGTAGGTTTTGACAAAGTTTTAATGGTTTCTAACGACGAAGGATTACAAGTTGGCAAACCTTACATTGAAAATGCAGTTGTAGATGCAACGGTATTGAATCAAGGGAAAGCTAAAAAAGTGATTATTTTTAAATATAAGGCTAAAAAAGATTATAGAAAAAAACAAGGTCATAGACAACCGTTTACAAGAGTTGAAATTAAGAAAATCAATTTATAAAAATGATTTACGTAAAATTTTTAAAGAAAAATGGAAAATATTATCATTTTGAATCAACTGGGCATTCAGATTACGAAGAGCATGGTAAAGATATAGTCTGTGCTGCTGTTTCTGTTTTAGCTCAAACTTTAGTTAATTCTATTATTGAATTATCGACTATTGACCCAGTAGTTGAAGTTGATGAAAAAAAGGGTTATCTGAAATGTGAGATTCCAAAAGATAAAAGTACATTAGATGATATTAAAATTCAGACTGCTTTTGAAGTTATAAAAGTGGGAATAGAAGGCATTTCGGAAGTTTACGATGATTATGTAAAACTTCTTGAAGAGGAGGTGCAATGATGTTAAGATTTAATCTTCAATTATTTTCAAGTAAAAAAGGTGTTGGTAGTTCTAAGAACGGTAGAGACAGTGAAGCTAAGAGATTAGGTGTTAAAAGAGCTGACGGACATTTCGTAAGCGCAGGCAGCATTTTGGTCAGACAAAGAGGAACTAAAATACATCCTGGAAATAATGTTGGAAAAGGTGGAGATGACACTCTATTTGCAACAGTTTCAGGCGTAGTTAAGTTTGAAAGAAAAGGAAAAGACAAAAAACAAGTTAGTGTTTACAGCGATTAATGCTCATCTTTGATGAGCATTTATTTTTTTGAGGTGATAATATGTTTGTAGATCAAGCCCAGATATCTATCAAAGCCGGAAAAGGTGGAGATGGCAGTGTAGCGTTCAGAAGAGAAAAATATGTTCCAGATGGAGGCCCGGATGGCGGGAATGGTGGTAAAGGCGGCGATATAATCGCACGTGTTGATACCGGAATGAGAACCCTTATGGATTTTAGATATAAAACTCTTTATAATGCTCCGGATGGTGAAAAAGGCGGCAAAAAGAATAAGTATGGCAAAAAAGGTGATGATTTAGTAATAATCGTTCCTCCTGGAACTATTATTAGAGATCAAGAAACTGGAAAGATCATTGCGGATCTCATAGATCATGATGATGAAAGAGTTATTGCAAAAGGCGGTAGAGGTGGTAGAGGAAACTCGGAGTTTAAAACCTCGACAAGACAAGCACCGACTTTTTCAGAGCAGGGATTTTATGGACAGGAGCGAATGATCGTTCTTGAACTTAAGATGATTGCCGATGTTGGATTGGCAGGATTTCCCAATGTAGGCACGTCGACATTATTGGCTCAGGTAACAAAGGCAAAGCCAAAGATAGCAAATTATCATTTTACCACATTGTTTCCGAACTTAGGAGTTGTGGAAGCGATAAAAAGTAAAAGCTTTGTTTTAGCTGATATACCTGGATTGATTGAAGGGGCCCATGAGGGTGTTGGACTTGGACATGATTTTTTGAGACACGTGGAAAGAACAAAAGCGATTTTACATGTTGTCGATGTATCGGGTGTCGAAGGACGTGATCCTATTGACGATTTCAATAAAATCAATCAAGAGTTGAAAGAATACAGCGAAAAACTGTTTGAGCGTGTTCAAGTGGTTGCCGCTAATAAAGTAGATTTGATTTATGATGATGAACAAGTTGAAAAATTTGTGAATTATGTTGAAGAACAAGGATATAAATGTTTTATTATTTCAGCTGCAACAGGAAAAGGTGTGGATGAATTAATGAAGTATGTTACTGAAATATTAGATGATATCGAGGATATTCCTCTTTATGATGAGTTGGAATATTTAACTTTGGATGAAGAAGAAATGGTTATTGATGTTAATGAGATAACTTTTTCAAAAGAGGGCGATCTTTATGTTGTAGAGGGAATGGCTATCGAAAGATTGTACTTCTCGACCAATTTTGATGAAATCGAATCTCTAAGAAGATTTCAAAGTATCTTATTGAAAAAAGGTGTAATTGAAAAATTAAAGGAAATGGGTATTGAAGAAGGAGATACAGTTAAAATATTTGATCTTCAATTTGAATACTATGAATAAAGGTGGGAAATATGTTAAGAGGTAAACAAAGAAGTTTTTTAAAAGGGTTGGCAAATACCATGAAACCTATTCTACAGATAGGGAAAGAAGGTATCAGTGAGAAGGTTATCGCTCAGATTGATAAAATGCTTAATGATCATGAATTGATCAAGATAAATGTTCTGGATAGCAGTTCACTAGTAGCAAAAGAGGTAGCTATAGAAATATGTGATGAATTGAAATCGGAATATATATCTGCTATGGGCAATAAACTAGTTGTATATAGAGAATCTAGAACCATGGATAAAGATGAAAGAATAAAATTACCGAAATAATGAAAAGATGCTTTTGTATTTATGAAAGCATCTTTTTTTAGTGTGCCCAGCATGGGCATAATCTAACGGGTTAAAGTCCCGAGCACTTTCCACTACTAGGATGTGCTCGGGA
>JAYENG010000048.1:0-3322 GCA_034721975.1 Bacillota bacterium | reverse complement strand
GAATCACACTCATAATTATCCCTAGTATAAGTAGAGATAATTATGAGTGTGATTCTAAATATCAATTCGTTTTCCGAGGGAATAAAGCATCAATTTGATTCCATCGATGTTTATATTCAAGAAGATTTGACAAAGAATGAAATTTTGACATTAGGTAATAGTATTCAAAATATTAATGGTGTTCATAGTGTTATTTTTGAAACTAAAGAACAAGCTTTAGAGAACTTGAAAATAGATTTTGAAGATTATTCATATCTTTTAGAAGGACTTGAATACAATCCCTTTCCAAACACGTATATAATAAATTTGGAAGACGTTATTTATGCAGATTCAATCGTCAACCAATTGAAAAATTTAGAAGGAATTGAAGAAGTCAAATACTATAAAGATTTGATCAACCGCATTATTGATTTAACGAGTTATATTAGAAATATCGGTTTGGTTTTGACTTTATTTTTGGCGGCTATCGCTACGTTTATAATTAACAATACGATTAAACTGACGATAAATGCTAGAAGAAGAGAAATTTCAATAATGAAATATGTTGGAGCTACAAGTTGGTATATCAGATGGCCTTTTATTTTGGAAGGAACAATTCTTGGATTCATAGGGGCTTTGATTTCTACGGGGATAGTATATCTGATTTACTCATATAGTTATCAGTTGCTTACAACTCAATTCTATGTAGTTTTTGCAGCATACATATTGAATGTAAAAACCATAGCCAATGAAATATTGATTCTTAACATTATAATCGGTACTGGAATAGGCGCATTAGGAAGCATGGTTTCTATTAGAAAATATTTAGATGTCTAAAGGATGAGTTATTATGAAAAAAGGAATACTTATTTTAATAGCAGTGATAGTATTGATAACATCGTCTTTTACTGTTGCAAGTAGTGAAATTTCTAATAAAGAGAATGAACTTGGAGAAATAGAAAAAGAGATAAAGGATCTTGACAAAGAGATACGAGAAAAAGAGAGCAGCAAGAAACAGATTATTAAAGATGTTGATTCTCTTAATGACAATATAAGGAATTTAGATAATGAAATAGGTAATATCAATAATTCCATTACGGCTTATGAAATGGATATTGCTCAGTTGAATACAAATATAGAAGACACAACTTTAAAATTAGAGAAGAAGACAGAAATTTTTTATGAGCGTTTGAGAGTTATGTATAAATCAAAGAATGTCGGTTATTTCGAGATTATCTTTGGTGCTAAAGATTTTGAAGATTTATTGACAAGAATTGATATGATCAGGCTTTTGGTAAAGCACGATACAGAGTTGATTAATATTTTGAATGAAGAGAAACAATATCTTGAAGAAGCCAAGGAAGAAGTTGGATTAAAAAAAGTTGAATTAGAGGATTCAAAAACAAATTTGGCTGGCAAACAAACAAATCTAAATCAGCAGACTGATCTTCTTGAAGACAAGAAAGAGCAATTGGTGAAAGATTTAAATGCGCTTGAAACGCAAGTTGACAGACTTAATGACGATGCAAACAGCTTAACTAAACTCATTGAGAATCTAAAATTAGAAGCGAAATATGTCGGCGGTGTAATGACGTGGCCAACGCCTGGAATTTATAGAATCACTTCACCTTTTGGATATAGAATACATCCGATTTTAAATACCAAAAAATTACATACCGGGATTGATATAGGTGTACCGAAAGGAACGAGAGTGGTTGCTGCTCAATCAGGACATGTAATATATTCTGACTGGTATGGCGGTTATGGATTGGTTGTTATGATTGATCATGGAGGTGGAATCGTAACCTTATATGGTCATAATTCAAAATTAATTGCAAGAGTCGGACAATATGTTGAAAAGGGACAAAGTATTAGTTTGAGTGGCAGTACAGGATTATCAACTGGACCTCATCTTCATTTTGAAGTAAGGGTTGATGGACAATATATCGATCCATTGACTTATGTGACAGCTAGGTAAGGGAGGATTTATGAAAAAAAATAAAGTAATTGTTTTAGTAATTATTATGGTGATCATAACGAGCGTTGTGACTTTTACCGTATCGAATTTAATACAAATCAAGTTAAATGATAAGATATTTGTTCGAGCGGATAAATATGAGTATCTTCAAGAATTAGAATATCGGTTTGATAAATTACTATACTTGGAAGAGTATATTGATGATAATTACTACAAAGATACAGAAGAGGTCGATTTTGACGACTTCGTAATTAAAGGGCTTTTTGAAGCTTTAGAAGACCCATACTCTACATATATGACTACTGAAGAATATCAAAAATTCGTAGAAATCAATACTGGAACATATTCAGGTATCGGGGTTATTGTAACGGAATCAGAAGACGGATATATTGAAGTTGTTTCACCTATCGATGGGACACCCGGACAAGCGGCTGGTTTGAAGCCTGGCGATCGCATTATCAAGGTTGATGGAATCGATGTAACCACAAGGAAAATTGATTATGTTGTAACATTGATAAAAGGTGAAGAGGGCACAAGTGTTACTTTGACTATCGACAGTGATGACGACGGGATTTTCGATGTTGACATAACACGTGCAAGAATTGTGACTAAATCAGTTACATCTGAGGTTTTAGAAGACTCTGTCGGTTATATACGTATAAATATTTTCGATGATAAATCATATAATGAATTTAAAGAAAACATTAACGGATTATTAGAAAGCAATGTTGAATCGTTAATAATCGATGTGAGAAGCAACCCTGGCGGATCTTTGAATGAAGTTATAAAAATCGCAGATTTGTTATTGGGTGAGCAAATTATTGTTTATACTGAAGATAGAGAAGGAAATAGAGAAATTGAAAGATCTGATAAAAACAAAATCAATGTACCTATAGCTGTTTTAACAAACGGTGGAAGTGCAAGCGCTTCAGAGATTTTAACTGCTGCTGTTCAAGATACAAATTCAGGTGTTGTTATAGGAGATACTACTTTTGGAAAAGGGCTAGTACAGCTTTCGGTTCCACTTAAAGATGGTAGTGCGTTTAAACTTACAGTTTCTGAGTATTACACTCCAAATGGAGTGAATATTCATGGCGTTGGAATAAAACCTAATTATGATGTTGAATATATTGAATCAAAAGGGTATATAGTAGATGAAGAGAATGACGGTGTATTAGAATTTGCTACAGATTATATTAAGACAGTTGATTAAGGAGTAAGGTATGATAATTAGAAAAGCGAGTGTATATGATGCTTCGGGAATTTCAAATGTGCATTATGAGATGTTTATGAAATCCTATTCAAATATTTACCCTGAAAATGTAATGGGAAAAGTGGATTTAGAAAAGACAAAAAGGAAATGGA
>JAYENG010000047.1:0-3350 GCA_034721975.1 Bacillota bacterium | reverse complement strand
GCCTTTTGTGTGACATCCAGACTGACCATCGTATATTCTTCGATTCCAGCATGCAGCACGTTAAAAACAGCTTCAGGGTCGGTAGAAATGTTGAATTCTGCAACCGGAGTGCAATTTCCTTTAACGATAATCGCCACAGGACCACAGACGAACATTGCAAAGCTTTTAGAAATAAAACCTATGCTTGCAAAATTGATTAAGTCGATGATTGTAATGGGTGGTGCGATCAGCGTTAAAGGAAATTGCACTCCGGTTGCAGAATTCAACATTTCTACCGACCCTGAAGCTGTTTTTAACGTGCTGCATGCTGGAATCGAAGAATATACGATGGTCAGTCTGGATGTCACACAAAAGGCGCTTCTTAAAAAAGAGGACCTGATATTGATAAAGAACGATTCGATGAGAAATTTTATCGATGCTCTTACAAAAAATTATATGGATCGTCATTATAAAATCCACGGCAGATATGCATGTCCCATGCACGATCCTTTGGTGATTCTTCAGTTTATAGACAATGATATTCTTACACTGGAGAAGCATTATGTAACCGTTGAAACAAATAGCGAATACTCCGATGGCATGACGATATGTGATTTCAACAATCACTGGGATAAAAAGGCAAATGTAAAAATTACAACTGATATCGATGAAAAATTATTTAAAGATAAATTTTTTGAGATTATCAATCAGGTGAAAATATGATAAAAATCGATGAGATGTTGATTGAGAGTAAAATTGATATAAAGATTGGTATTATTGAAGGGAAAGTCAAAATCGACGAAAACAATTCAAAACTCCATGAATTTATTGAAAAATACATATTGGAAGAATTCGATAAAACCAAGGATTATAAAGAATATCCTTCGATTTCATCGGGAAGAAAGTTCTATCGATACTTTAAAAAAGACCCGGCGAGGTATAGACTTAGCTCCGAATCGTTGATACGAAGACTACAAAAAGGCAAAGAGCTTTATTATGTCGATGATTTAGTAGATGTTTTGAATTATGTTTCACTAACTAGAGGATATCCTGTTGGCTTATACAATCGAGATAAAATAATTGGAGATATCAGATATCGCTTAGGCAGTGAAAATGAAAAATACATCGGTATAGGGCGGGGTGAATTAAACATTCAGAACCTGCCAGTATTATCAGATGATATTGGAGCATTTGGATCTGCAACTTCAGATTCGATCAGAACGCAGATAGATTCCAGTGCAAAAAATATCATGGTTGTCATATTTTCTTTTGATGACGAAATGAACGATTCAGTTATAAAGAACGTGGTGGATTTAATGAAAAAATATTTAACATTCGAGTATGAGAGCAGCACTATCATCTAGAACTGCGGAGGAAATCTTCTGCAGTTTCTTTATGGAATAAATATGGAATTATATAACATAATAACAATGAAATGGTATAGTGGCAATAGGAGGTGAAAGATGAATGAAAGAATCATATATGATTTATGAATTTTTAAAAAATTCCATGAAAGTCAGAGAGAATGAAGAAGAGAAGGTGGAAAAACTATTAAATGACCAGAATATCAATGAAATCATGTTCAATAGTTACGATAATATCTATTGCGAGATAAATAATAAAATCGTTAGAGAAAGAAATATATTTGAAAATAAAGAGCAATATCATAGATTTGTATCAAGTTTATTAAGTGAAAACAACATTATAGTCAACGAGTCGTTTCCTATTGTAGATTTCAGTATCGGTAAAGATTTAAGAGTAAATATCATCAAAGATACAATTAGTCAAAATGATTTGGTTTTATCTATACGCAGAAGGAAAAAGGATATTATTAAAATTGATAGTCTATGTAAAAACAATTTCGCTACAATTGATGTTTTGAATTTTTTGATTAACGAGATGAAGAATAAAAAAAATATATTTATTTCAGGAGAAACTTCAACTGGGAAAACCACCTTGCTTAATGCTCTTTTGAAAGAACTTTCAGAAGAGGAGAGAATAATAATTATTGAAGACACCAAGGAAATACAATTGCCTTCGAATTATAATGCAATCAATCTTGTATCGAAAGAAAAAATTTACGATTCCAAAGAAGTGAGCATCTCAGATTTAATCAAAACATCTCTTAGAATGAGACCGGACAGAATAATATTGGGAGAGATCAGAAGAGAGGAAGTGCTTCAATATATACATGCACTTAATACGGGGCATTCAGGGTCTATTTGCACAGGACATAGCAAATCCGGTCAAGATATGGTCAATAGGCTTATAATGCTTTTGCTAGAACAGAACATTCCTTTGCCCGCAATTAAACTTCAGCTAGGGAGAAGTATCGATTATATTGTACATTTGACTAGAAACAAGAATAGTAGAAGGCTGGAAGCAATAGATTCGGTCAATTTCAAGAATGATGAAATCATATTAGAAACCATAATGAAGTATGATAAATACAAAGGTGAATATAATTATAAGAAGTATACTAACTAACTTACCATATTATATATTGTTGATTCTAGTCTATGGAAAAAACATCATTCTACTATCTGAAATATTATTGTTTACAGTATTTATGATTTTACTTGAACTGAAATTTGCTGATAAAAGAAAAAACGACGCAACATATATAAGGAGCTGTCTTGAAATACTGGATCAGTATCTGAGAATCGGATTTTCTCCGAGTAAAGCATATGAGAAAATGCTCATTACACAAGAAACCAGTCATATAGTGTTTAAAAATGTAATCAATGACACTTCATATCATGCAAGTAAAATACTTGAATTCTTAAAAGAGGATTTTGCTTTTAATTATAAAGTATTTAAAAAACAGACATATATTGTATTGAGAGAAATAGAATCATATGAATCGATGAAAATCATATATAGAAAAAATCTATTTGAAGTTGAAACAATGAAGCATTTACCACTCATAATACTCTTGCTGATCTTGAAGAATCAAGATTGCAATACAGTTGTTTATTCGATTTCATTAATATTGCTGTTTGTAGTAAATGTTTTTAATCTTTATTTCATAAGGAATCTAACATGAAGATAATTGCGATAATAATTGGGTTGTTGCTATATCAAAAATATATTAAAAATTTGATTGTGGGAGTTGTTGTTAATTACTACTTTTTAAATTGTTTTTTTTTAGAAGAAATGATTTTTACGATTAGCAGTAGTCTAGATGTTTTTATAATAGTGATTGTTATGTCCCTGTTTCTTTTTAACAACACTTTTTATATTGTTATATCAATAGTTGCTGGTGTAATGCTATTATATGGTTCAATAAACAGAGCTGTTGAAAATCATCGCATAATTATAAAAGAATCAATTATTCATTTGATTATCGAGTATTATTACTACACGCTGTC
>JAYENG010000046.1:0-20433 GCA_034721975.1 Bacillota bacterium | reverse complement strand
AAAAGGTAGCTATGTTGACTCTTGCAGTCACTGGAACAATATTGTTTTTGCAGATATATCAGAGAAAGTACTTTGGTAAAAAGAAGAAATAATGAAATGAGTAGCTAAGGCTACTCATTAATTTTTCATAGTTTATAAACAGTAGATATATATTGAATGAATAGTTTTAAAATAGTACAATGTTAGTATATAAATAGTACGAAGGAATGTGATAGTATGATGGATAAATTAATAGAAAAATATTGCTTCGAAGAATACAAAATAAAAGGAGAAATTAAATATCGTATTGAAAGAAATATTGACATTGATGAATTATGGGAAAAATTGATATTGGTGCGAAGAAATAAAGGGATAAAAACAAATCTGTTTGATAAAAACAATAGTAATTACTGGTTTGTAGTAACTGATAAAATGCGTGAAAATATAAAATATATAGAGGATAAAGGGAAAATTCCTATAAATAAAATGGTGCTATTTGATAAAAAAGATGTTCTTATTGATGAGAGTTTGAGTTCGTCTGCAATTGAAGGAATCTTTTCAACGCGAAAAAGATTTCGCGCGATTGTTGGAAATGAATCTATGGTGAAAACAAAAGAAGATAAAATGCTTTTAAATAACTATGAGGCGCTTCAGTATATAATGACTAATAATGAAAAAAGATTGTCTAATGATTTTATAGTAGATATTTGGGAAATTATAACGAAAAATACATTGGACGATATAAATTTTTCTGAGGGATATAGAAGAGATAAGGTATATGTTGGAAATTCAAAAGAAACTGTTTTTGAAGGAGTCGATGCAAATGAAATCAATTTGAAGATGGATGCTCTAATCAACTTTTTCAATGACGAAACAAGTGATATGCCATCGATTATCAAGGCTGCTATTATTCATTATTATTTTGTGTATATTCATCCTTTTTATGATGGTAACGGTAGAACGGCTAGAGCGTTGACGTTAATGTATCTTTTAAAATCAAACTATAATTTTTTTGAGTTTATATCAATATCGCAAATATTGAAAAATGAAAAAGGAAAATATTATAAAGCTATTAAGAATTCTGAAAATCAAGAAGGCGACTTGACGTATTTTGTTGAGTATTATCTAGATCTTTTAAAAAGAACGATAGAATATACGGTAGGTAAATTTATTGAAAAATATTTTATTAAATATCTAGAGAGAGAATTGATTGCAAGAAATATTCATATAAATAACAGACAGATTAAAGTTCTTGACAAAATGATCAATAATATCACTATGACTGTAAAAGATTATATGAAGATATTTAGTGTTGTCCAGGAGACGGCTAGAAAAGATTTGAAATTTCTGCAAGATATAGGTGTGATAAGTTCCTACCTTTCAGGAAAAACTTATTATTATAGAATTAATAATATTGAGGACATAATTAAAAATAATAAAGAGTAGACTATCAGGTCTACTCTTTGCGTATAATAAAGTTTTTAGTCAACTCGTAGTTTTCAGCTTTGCAGACAAACACGATTGTGTCGTTGTTTATAAATTCAGCATTTGGCCCTGGAGAGATAATGTTTTTATCATCTCTTTTTATCATGATGATAGTTGAACCTGTTTGATGCCAAAAAGAGCTTTCTCCTATTGTTGTGCCTACAAGATGTGAATCTTCAGGTATTTGAAGTTCGTAAGGGAAAAAACTAGCGATGTGTTTTGGTTTATTACTTAGTTCAAAAACATGGTCGACTTTGTCTTTTATCTGATTATCAATAGATGTTTTTTCATTAAGTAAATCCTTGATATCTTTTCTCAAATCATTTGATTTGTTACTTGTTTGCATATTGCTTATAAATAATGAAGCGTTTTCAATATTTAGAATGGTGATGCCTTTTTTTGGAGTTGAAGAAACAACTTCAAAATCTTTTAACAAGGCGATAGCTTTTCTTATCGTTTCAGGTGATACCTTATATTTACTCGCCAGTGTTGATCTTCCACTTATTTTGGTACTTGGCAACAACTCTTTGCTGACTATGGATTCAGCGATATCTATAGCGATTCTGATGTAACGTGGTTGAGGCTTCATCGGTTTTATCCCTCTTTCTTTCCTTTTTATTTACATACATTCATTATAATACAAAATGGAAGTTATGTCTCTATAATTTGACTAAAAACAACTCATATGATAGAATTGAGTTGTTATTAAAAATGAGGGGGAATATTTATGAAAAATTCTAGTAAGAGAATTTTTTTGTTTTTTATTTTAATTAGTATTCTGTTAATCGCTACAGCATGTAGTGGTGGTACTGATGAAGTAATAAATGATAAAGAAGAAGTTAAAGAAGAAGTTAAAGAAGAAGTTAAAGAAGAAGTTAAAGAAGAAGTGGTTAAAGATGTAGTAGTATTTGCAGATGCGGGTTGGGATAGTTTAAGGCTTCATAATGCTATTGCTGCATTTATTCTAGAAAATGGATATGATTATGAAACAGATGTAATTCCAGGCTCTTCAGCTAATCTTCTTGAAGGAATGGTAGTAGGTGATGTGAGCGTTGAAATGGAAATGTGGCAAGATAATATGCCTGCTTACATTGAATATAGAGAACAAGGTAAAGTTATCGAACTTGGGACGAATTTCGATGATAATGATCAAGGACTTTATGTTCCGAGATATTTAATAGAAGGGGATGCTGAAAGAGGGATTGAAGCTTTAGCGCCTGATTTGAAAACTATTGAAGATTTAAAAAAATATTCTGATTTATTCCCAGATTTAGAAGATCCGGGCAGAGCGATTATTATTAATGGACCACCGTCATGGATGGTGACAACTATTATTGAAATTAAAGCCGGTTTTTATGGCTTAGAGGAGCAGTATAATATTGAAGGTTCAGGAACTTCTGCAGCTTTGGCAGCATCATTGGCTGCAGCTTATGAAAAAGGCGAACCTTGGGTAGGATATTATTGGGAACCGACATGGATATCAGGCAAGTATGATTTAGTGCTTTTAGAAGATGTTCCTTTTGATGAAGCGTTGTGGAATGAAGAAAGCGAGTATGCTTGCGCTTTTAAACCGGTAGATGTTGTAATTATCGCTAATCCTGAATTCGTTGAGAATAATCCTGAAGTTGTTGAATTTTTGAAAAATTATCAAACTTCATCTGCTTTAACTGCAAAAGGTCTTGCATACATGCAAGAAAATGAAGCAGAGATTGATGAAACGGCTAAGTGGTTCTTAGCAGAAGAAGAAGAACTTTGGAAAACGTGGGTGCCGGAAGATGTATTTAATAAGGTAATGGATGCATTAGAATAAGAATTGATTAGCAGACCTTTTGGTCTGCTAAAATTTTGGGAGTGATATTATGAGTGAATTTCCTCAGTTTATTGATATGAAAATCGGAGATGTTGTAGAGGATTTTGTTAAATGGCTAACTGTTAATTATTCTGAAGCATTTCAAAGTATTAAAATTGGAATCTTGTCTGTACTGCTAAAAATGCAGGCTTTTTTGGAATGGATTCCCTGGTTTGTAGTTATTTTAATTATTTTTTTTGTAGGATGGAAAGTGAAAAATCTGAAATCGGGTTTAGTGTTTGCAGTGATGCTTGTTATGATAGGGATGATGGGTTACTGGGATGAAACGATATTGACGATTTCTGTAGTAATAACAGCAGTGATTATCTCTTTATTAATCGGAATACCACTCGGTATTTTATCTGCTTATAAAAAGAGAGTGGATTCCATTGTTAGACCGATACTTGATGCCATGCAGACCATGCCTAGTTTTGTCTACCTTATTCCAGCAATCATGTTGTTTGGTTTAGGTACGGTTCCTGCGGTATTTGCAACGACGATTTATTCTTTGCCACCGGTTATAAGGCTTACAAGTTTGGCCATTAAAAGTGTTTCAAGTGAAATAAAAGAAGCTGCTTATTCTTTTGGTCCGACAACTTGGCAGACGTTGATCAAGGTAGAGATTCCTCAGGCTATGCCTACTATTATGGCAGGAGTCAATCAGACGACCATGATGGCTATGGCGATGGTTGTGGTTTCCTCGATGATCGGTGCAAAGGGTCTAGGTTATAGCGTTTTGATAGCAATAAACAGAGCTGACATAGCTATGGGATTCGAGTCGGGAATAAGTATTGTTTTTTTGGCGATAATAATTGACAGATTAACCCAATCAATTGGGGATAAATTCAAATACGATGAATAGGAGGATGCTTCAATGGAAAAAATAAGAGTGGAAAATTTGACGAAGATATTTGGAAAGCATCCAAACAAAGCTCTTCAACACCTTAAAAACGGTATGAACAGAGAAGAAATTACTAAAACAACAAAACACACTGTAGGTGTTGGAAACGCGAGTTTCTCTGTCGATGAAGGCGAAACATTTGTAATTATGGGACTTTCAGGTAGCGGAAAATCAACTTTGATAAGATGTATAAACTTGTTGAATAAACCGACAGATGGAAAGATTTTTATCGATGATGAAAATATTTTAGAATATGGAAAGAAAGAGTTAAGAGAGTATAGACAAAATAAAGTAGCTATGGTTTTTCAGCATTTTGGCCTTTTCAGCCATAGAAATGTTATTGAAAATATAGAATTCGGTCTTGAAGTAAAAGGAGTAAATAAAGAACAGCGATATAAAAAGAGTATGGAAATGCTAGAAGTAGTCGGACTGAAAGGTTGGGATGAACATAAGATTTCCCAGCTTAGTGGAGGTATGAAGCAGAGAGTCGGACTTGCAAGAGCTCTTGCCAACGATCCTGAAATAATGCTGATGGATGAACCTTTTAGTGCTCTTGATCCACTGATTAGAAGAGATATGCATGACGAAATGTTGGATATCCAGTCGAAGTTTAAAAAGACTATAATTTTCATCACTCATGATGTAAATGAGGCGTTTAAGCTCGGTGATAGAATCGCGGTGCTAAAAGACGGTGAAATCATTCAAATCGGTACACCTGAAGAAATTCTTGATAGCCCAGAAAATGAGTATATAAGCAACTTCATTCAGGATATCGACCGCAGCAGAATTTTAAAAGCTGAAAACATCATGAGGAAATCTGCGATGAAATTGGGAAGGTTGACAAAACCTAAAATTGCTTTAGAAATAATCGACGATTCTGATTTTGAATATGGATTTATCATAGATAGAGAAACCGGAAAAATTGAAGGAGTTGTTGATGCTGACGACGTTCTAAGAGCTGGTAAAGAAAAAATAAGTATTGAAGATGTAATGCATACGAGTTTTAAGTCGGTCAATAAAAACGCTTATGTAAAAGAAATCATAGAACTTGCCCTTGAGACAAAATATCCGATTGCAGTTCTTGATGACGATGAAAAATTTGTAGGGAGAATTCACCGTGGAACCTTGTTGAAATCTTTAGTATAAAAACACTTGCATAATTATTAACTCAATGATATACTTATTCAAATTAAGAATTTTGCAGGAGAAGATGAAAAATGTTATCTAAAAAATCATATTTAGTACAACTACATCATCATAGATTAAAGGGTTTGTAAGAATGGACTGAAAAAGAGTTCATAGATGCAAGCTCTAATTGCTTTGTTTTAAGCGGGCTTGAATCTATGATGGAAAAGTAATAAAAATACTTGCCATATGGGTTTGATGCCTATATGGTTTTTTAATTTTTTGGATGGAGGAAATGGTATGCAATTTAAAAGTATTTTAGAAGAATTAGAGGTAACCAAATTCAGAAAAGATGTGGAAAGAGAGTTAGAGGATTATTTTGAAGATAGCGGTTATTGTATGATTGAACCGAAAATATTTCAGAATTATGATGAGTTTGTCTGTTCGAACCTCAGAACGAACAGCAAAAAGACGGTCAAGGTGCTTTCAGGCGATTCTGAGATATATATATTAAGACCCGATATCACAATGAATATTCTACAGAAAATTTTTAGCAAATGGGAAAAGGACAAACCATTAAAGGTATATTATAATTCTAAAATTTATTTGAATAATAAGAATTATAATATCAAGGAACTACGACAGATGGGAATTGAATATTTGGGAGAGGATTCTTTATTGGCGGATCAAGAGATGATAACCATGGCTGTCGAACTGATGAAAAAAGTTGATAGACCATTTATTTTAGAACTAGGATC
This sequence comes from Bacillota bacterium, assembly GCA_034721975.1. Classification (GTDB taxonomy): domain Bacteria; phylum Bacillota; class Clostridia; order Peptostreptococcales; family Acidaminobacteraceae; genus DAOURC01. Next base: position 14,336 of record JAYENG010000046.1, on the reverse strand, counting down.
AAGCAAGTATTTGGATAGCTATTTTGAAGAAATCAATATTGACATTAAACTTGAAAATAAAATTAAAAATTATATTGCAAAGAAAAACAAGCATGGGCTTATCAGTTTATTGAATAAAAATGGTATAAAAAGCATATTGTTAGAAAATATCTTATCCATGCAAGGAGATATGGAAGCAGTTATTGAACAGGCGAGAAAATATACTTTGAATCTAGAGATGCAAAATGCTTTAAAGGAATTGGAAGATTTAAAAGACATCTTTGCCGGCAATAAAATGATTCCATATATTCACTTTGATCTATCCATGGTAGCTGATCTAGATTATTATGATGGAATCATATTTAAAGGATATTATTTTCAATCAAATAAAAAAATATTAAGCGGCGGGAGATACGATCGCTTAACTGAAAAGTTTGGTAGAAAAACTTCAGCTATTGGATTTTCAATAGATATGGATGAATTCGTAGGGTTGATGTTAAAGGAGGCTAAATGATGGATAAATTGACGATTGCTCTCGCTAAGGGGAGATTGGCAGAAGATGGATTGAAGTTATTTGAAAAAAATGATTTAGTTCCTATTATAGATAAAGAATCAAGAAAACTTAAGTTTACCAACAATGAAAAAAATATAACTTTTATTTTTGTAAAACCATCTGATGTAGTCACATATGTAGAAAAAGGTGTTGCTGATATAGGAATAGTCGGAAAAGATGTGTTGTTGGAATCTGAAAGTGATGTATATGAAATTATGGATTTGGGTTTTGGTAAATGTAAATTTTCAATAGCGGGATTTAAGGATCAATCGATATTCAAGAAAAACGAAGTGCTGAAAATCGCTTCGAAATATCCCAACTATGTCTATAAAATTTTTAAGGAAAGAGATCAAAAAATTGAAGTCATTCAACTGAACGGTTCTGTTGAACTTGCACCGATTATGGGACTTGCAGATGTTATAGTCGATATTGTTCAAACAGGAAGCACTTTAGAAGCCAACGATTTAGTGGTGTTGGAAGATTTAGAAGACATAAGTGCAAGACTTATTGCAAATAAAGTCAGCTATAGATTCAAGTTCGGGATTATAGAGCAAATCGAAGAAATTTTGGGAGGTAAAATTAAATGATTAAATACTTCAATGCGCAAAATGATATGGATAAGATTGAAAAACTTATCGAGAGAACTCAGATGGAATCGGAAGACGTCATAATCAAAGTAAATGAGATCATCAAAGATGTCAGAGAGAATGGAGATAAAAGCATCAATAAATATACTTTGAAATTTGATGGGGTGGATTTAAAGAATATAAAGGTAACTGATGAGGAATTTAAAGAGGCGAAAGAGAATATTGATCCGAAGTTGAAAAGTTCATTAGAAAAAGCGATTGACAATATCACTGAATTTCATAAAAAGCAGATAAAAAAAAGTTTTAAATTTAAAAAAGGCAGTGATATCATCTTGGGACAATTGATCAATCCCATTGAAAAAGTAGGTATCTATGTTCCGGGAGGAACAGCATCTTATCCTTCTACTGTCATGATGAATGTTATTCCTGCTAAACTTGCCGGAGTAAAAGATATTGTAATTACCACACCAGCTGATAAAACGGGAAAAATAAAAGATTCGGTTTTAGTGGCAGCGGATTTGCTCGGAGTGAACAGCGTATATAAAATTGGTGGAGCTCAAGCTATAGCGGGTTTATCGTTTGGCAGTGAAACAATACCGAAAGTAGATAAAATTGTAGGACCCGGCAATATATATGTTGCCATGGCCAAGAGAAGTGTTTCTGGAATCGTCGGAATTGACATGATAGCAGGTCCCAGCGAAGTTTTGATTCTAGCTGATGAATCGGCAAATCATAAATATATCGCAGCTGACATGATTGCACAGGCTGAGCATGATGAAAGAGCGGCATCTATTGTCGTTACAGAATGTGAACGAATAGGAGGAAAAATTAAAGAAGAATTGAAAATTCAACTGAGTAAACTAGACAGGCGAGAAATAGCGGAAAAGGCACTTACTGATTATGGAGCCATAATTTTAACTAGTTGTAAAAAAGAAACTTTCGAGATTGCGAATAGATTGGCACCGGAGCATTTAGAAATTTTGACTAAAGATCCATTTGCGGATTATAAGAAGATTAAAAATGCAGGGGCGATATTCTTAGGAGAATACACACCGGAACCTGTTGGAGATTATTTTGCAGGACCGAATCATACTTTGCCGACCAGTAGAACTTCTAGATTTTCTTCAGCTCTTTCAGTGGATGATTTCTATAAAAAAACATCTTTGCTGTATTACAGTGAAAAAGCACTTAAGGATGCGGGAGAGGATATAATCAGGCTCGCAGATGATGAATCTCTAACAGGACATGCGAATTCGATAAAAGTTAGAATGAAAGGACTTTGATCATGAAAAAATATGTTAGAAAAGCTGTATTAGACTTAAAGGCTTATGAGGTGAATGATGCGGTTTATTCAATTAAATTGGATGCCAATGAGGGGATAGATTGGTATGACGGATTGAACAGATATCCGGATAATCAAGCTGTAAAGCTTATAAAAGCATTAAGCTCTGTGACGGGAAAGAAAGAAAATGAATTGATAGTGGGAAATGGTTCTAGTGAATTGATTGAACTTATCTTGAAGACTTTTCTCGAGCCGCAAGAATATGTCGTAAGCATCGATCCGACTTTCAGTATGTATAAAATTTTCACTACTATCTATAATGGAAAATACAAGGGGTATAAATTAGTCGACAATCAATATTGCGATACGGAAGATTTTATAAAATTCATTGGTAAAACAAAGGCTAAAATAGTTATAATCAGCAATCCAAATAATCCGACTGGAAGTTTTATTGAAAAAGAATCCATTGAAAAAATTCTCGAGGGATCCGATGCTATAGTTGTAATCGATGAAGCGTATATCGAATTTGCAAAAGGCAGTGTTATCGACTTGATCAACAAATATGAAAATTTGATTGTACTTAGAACGTTTTCAAAAGCTTATGCAGTGGCTGGCATAAGGTTAGGGTATTTAGCGGCGAATGAGTCGATAGTTAAATATATAAAGAGGGTGAAATCTCCTTATAATTTAAATGCTATTTCCCAGGAAATAGGTTTAAAGGCCCTTGAAAATATAGAAGGCGTGAATAAAAACATCAAATTGATCAAAGAAGAAAGAGAGAAAGTCTGGAAAGTGCTCGATAAACTCGGATTGAATCCGATTCCATCATATGCTAATTTCATCCTTTTCCAAGGCGAGGATAAGTTGAATGATTACCTTGAATCTTTTGGTATTTTAGTAAGGGAATTTGAGGGTGATTTAAAGGGATACATTCGCCTTACTGTTGGAACTAGAGAGGAGAACGATAAGGTTATAGAGAAAATCAGGAGGTATTGTGATGAGAAGTGCAAAAATTGAGAGAAAAACTAAAGAGACCAGCATTAATCTGATTTTAAATTTAGACGGAACAGGCAAGAGTGAAATAGATACAGGAATAGGATTTTTAGATCATATGATGGTAAGTCTAAGTTTTTATAGTGGATTTGATATTTTTCTAAAGTGCGAAGGCGACTTGGATGTAGATGATCATCACAGTGTAGAGGATATCGGAATCGTATTGGGGCAAGGTTTGCTAGAGGCTGTAGGCGACAGACGAGGAATCAAAAGGTTCTCTAGTATGACAACTCCTATGGATGAGAGTTTGGCTACAGTTTCGATAGATATAGGGAATAGACCGTATTTGGTTTACAATCTGGAATTTGGTAGAGAGAAAATCGGACAAATGGACACGCAAAATTTCAAAGAATTCTTTAGGGCTTTTGCTTTTGAATCGAGAATGAACTTGCACGTAAATCTTTTATATGGTGAAAATGAACATCATAAGATAGAAGCTGTTTTTAAAAGTTTGGGAAGAGCACTCAAAGATGCCGTAAGGGCTATGGATGATCAAATTACATCGACAAAAGGGGTTTTGTAATGAATGTTATAGTTGATTATGGTTTAGGGAATATAAATTCAGTTCAAACTGCATTAAAAAAAGCGGGAATAGAAACAGTGATTACAGATGATGTGGGAAAAATAGAGAATGCCGGGTTTGTTTTATTGCCGGGAGTGGGAGCGTTTAGAGATGCGATTGGACTTTTGAAGGAAAAAGGACTAGATGTTGCAATAAAAAAATTTGCGGAGACAGGCAGACCTTTGGTTGGAATATGCCTCGGCATGCAGCTTCTATATGAAAAAAGTTATGAATATGGTGAATATGAAGGGCTCGGTCTTATTTCTGGTGAAATTGTTAAATTAGAAGAAGAAAAAAAGATTCCTCATATGGGATGGAATAATTTAAAAATTAAACAAGATGATGAATTATTTAAGTATTTAAAGCAGGATATGTATGTTTATTTTGTACATTCATACTATGCAAAGTCTTCAAATGATGAAATGCTGGCTTACACTGAATATGGCGAAACTATTCCTGCAATAGTCAGAAATAAAAATGTGATAGGTTTTCAATTTCATCCAGAAAAAAGCGGACAGGTTGGAGCAAATTTATTAAAGGCTTTAGGAGAGATGATAAATGATTATATTTCCAGCAATTGATATAAGAAATGAAAAATGTGTAAGGTTGACTCAAGGTGATTATTCTAAGATGACCATATATGGAGCTGACCCTGTTGAAGTTGCGATTAAATGGCAATCGAAGGGTGCTGAGTATTTGCATATAGTAGATTTGGATGGAGCCAAAGATGGAAAAAGAGTAAATGGAGCCATTATTGGAAAAATTGCGAAAAATGCTGAGATTCCTATTCAAGTAGGCGGCGGCATTAGAGATACAAAGGCAGTTGAAGAGTTATTAGGCATTGGTGTAAGTAGAGTGATAATAGGTACAGGGGCAATAAAAGATCTTAAGTGGCTTAGCGAGCTTGTTAGAATTTATGGAGAGAAAATTTGTGTTTCTATCGACGCGAAAAATGGATTCGTTGCTACTGATGGATGGGAACAAATAAGTGAAATAAGTGCCGTGGTATTTGCCGAAAATTTAGAGAATATAGGTGTTCGGACGATTGTTTATACTGATATTCAAAAAGATGGAATGTTGAAAGGACCTAATTTCAAAATGTATGAGGAATTGATGGGAAAAGTGAATTTAGATATCATTGCATCTGGAGGTATAACAACGATAGGAGATATTGAAACTCTAAAACGCATGGGTATATATGGTGCGATTATCGGAAAAGCTCTATATGATGAGAAAATAAAGTTGGAGGAGGTAATTTCATGTTGACTAAGAGAATAATTCCATGTCTTGATGTAAGAAATGGAAGAGTTGTAAAAGGGAAAAAATTTGATGATATCATAGACGTAGAAGACCCTGAAATTCTTGGTGAATATTATAGTGATATGGGCGCCGATGAATTAGTGTTTTACGATATCACTGCTTCTAACGAGAAAAGAGGTATATCCTTAGAATTTGTCGAGAAAGTTGCAAAGAAAATAAATATTCCATTTTGTGTAGGTGGAGGGGTTGAGACTATAGATGATTTTATTGAGATACTTAGAAAAGGTGCAGATAAGGTTTCTGTAAATTCTGCTGCTGTCAAAAATCCTAATCTTATAAAAGAGGCATCTGAAAAATTTGGTGATCAATGTGTTGTACTGTCTATTGATGCAAAGAAAGTTGATGAAAACAAATGGCATGTCTTTATAAATGGAGGAAGAACTGATACTGGTTTAGATGTTATTGAATGGGCAAATAAAGGAACTGTTTTAGGAGCGGGGGAAATTGTCGTTAACAGCATCGATGAAGATGGAATGAAAAAAGGTTATGATATAGAGCTTTTAAAGCAAATTACAGATACCGTAAGTGTGCCTGTTATTGCATCGGGGGGAGCGGGAGAGATTAAACATTTCTACGATGTTTTAAAAGAAGCTGATGTCGATGGAGTGCTGGCTGCATCTGTATTTCATTACAAAGAAATATCGATAAATGAACTAAAAGAATATCTTAAAAATAAAGGCATCGAGGTGAGAATCTAATGAATATAAAATATGATGAAAAAGGTCTCGTTCCGGCAATAGTCCAAGATGACGCTTCGGGCAAAGTATTGATGCTTGCATACATGAATGAAGAAGCGGTGAATTTGACAATTGAAAAGAAACTTGCTCATTATTTTAGCCGCTCAAGACAAAAACTTTGGCTTAAGGGAGAAACATCCGGTCATTATCAACATGTGAAATCTTTCCATTATGATTGTGACAGCGACACGATACTGCTAAAGGTAAAGCAGATAGGTGTGGCTTGTCACACTGGAAGTTTCAGTTGTTTTTTCAATGAGGTTTTTGATGAATCATCTGAAGGGAATATTTTAGATAATCTTTATGAGATAATAATGGATAGGAAAATCAATCCAAAAGAAGACTCTTATACGACGTATCTGTTCAAAGAAGGAATTGATAAAATTCTAAAGAAGATAGGTGAAGAAAGCAGTGAGGTCATTATCGGTGCAAAAAATTCTAAAGAAGAGCTTGTTTATGAAAGCAGTGATTTGATCTATCATTTGATGGTGCTTTTGGTTAATGAAGATATAACCTTAACTGATATTTACAGGGAATTGAAAAAAAGAATGAAATAAATAAAAAAAATGTGTTTTAAATAAGAAGTCGGGGGTAAATATATATCAGGAAGATTCTTTCCTGGTAGAATCGGTAGTTGATTGGTTGTTAGTTTAATGATTCAAGAAGTACCGAGTAAATTGAAAATTTTTTAGGTTAGTGTTTGTAAAGTAACAAGTTTTAAGATAGGTTTCACTTTTATGAGAGTTTGTTTTAAGGTAAGTTAGGTTACAAACTATCTGATTCTATCGATATTAAAAGCACACCGAATTTTGGTGTGCTTTTTGTGTTTGCAGACTTATTTTGACTCGTTCGCAAATTCGATGGTTTTAATCATTTTATATAAAAGATTGTTGACAGGTGCAGCTACACTATATTTTTCACCAAATTCAATTACTTGTCCACTGAGCATCTCTACCTCGGTTTTTCTTTTTGCTCTAACATCTTGCAGCATAGATGTGATACTTTCAGGAGCGAGTTCACTAAAAACTCCATAAGGGGCATTTAAAATAGAAGAAACTTGATTGAGGCCTACATTTAACATGAATTTCCAACATGATTTTTTTAAAATTTCATCGCTTATTTTGTATGTAATACCGGTATTGTTAAATAGATGTTTAATATAACCAGTTTCCCTATCTTCTATTCCATTGCTGTTTCCGAAGACTATTTGTCCGTTATCTTTAAAATTAATGATATTCTTTTCTCTAACAGCATTAATAGCGATAACATAAGTGTGGACAATATGATTTATTCCATAACGCTCATCAATTATTATTTCACTGTCAATTCCGTTCATTAAAGAGACTATAATAGTATCTGAATCAACAAAGTTCTTCATTTGTTCAATAGATTTATTCAAATGCTGGTATTAAAAGCGAGGAATATGATATCCGCTTTATAGTGAGTTTCAGTTGGGAGTATGTATTCAAAATCATAACGATTTCCATATTATAATTTTAAATTCTATGTGATTGAACGAGAGATATCAAGAAAAAACTATTGAAATAAAAATCCCACTGATAATCATTCAGTGGGAGAAATTTCAATATTAACAATAAGTTGTTTTTAAATCATAAAGGTGATAGTCGATCGGCAAAGAGTCTACAACAATTTTTCCTAACATTGAAGCTGCGGTTTTTAGGTTAAGTGGAATACAGTCAGAGTCATCGCAAAGCTCAATCACGAGATTATTAAGTTTGATTTTTTTTGAACTAAGATCGCTTGCTGTAATATTTCCTAAGGTGTTCTTATATTCTCCAGTAATAACGCCGGGTAATACAGTACCGTTTTCTAATAATAAATAACCTTTCATTGTTTTTCCTCCTTTTATATATGAATATAAATTATTGCCGATGTATTAATATACAGTATAATGCAAATATATTCACTTGTCAACAGTTCATGGTTTTAAATATCGAAATAATACGTTTTTTGTAAACAATATACAAACCGCTTTAGTTTTAAGTAAAATTTTGTGGGTATTTACGATTAAGAAGTAATCATACTGTTAGATAATCATAAAATTTTATAAAAAAAGTTAACATAAAATTAAAATAGGTGTAATATATTTATATAGACAAAAGAGGTGTTCTAAATGAAAAAAATATTTAATGTAGGGCTAGACGTAGGCTCGACAACTATCAAGGTAGTTATATTAGAAGAATGTGAAATTATATATAAATCATATATCAGGCATTATTCTGATGTGAAAAATACAGTTATTGATACTTTTAAAAATATCCATCCAATTATTAAAGATGGCAAGATAGGGATAAATATCACCGGATCCGGTGGATTCGAAATTGCTAATGTGCTAGGAGTAAATTTTGTTCAAGAAGTTATTGCAAGCGCAGAAGCTGTAGAAAAAATCATTCCGGATACTGATGTAGCTATAGAACTTGGTGGCGAAGATGCTAAAATAACGTACTTTGGCGAATCTGTAGAGCAAAGGATGAACGGAACCTGTGCTGGAGGAACTGGTGCATTTATAGATCAAATGGCTAGTTTGTTAGAAATGGATGCGGCTGGACTTAATGAATTGGCGAAGGGATATAAGCAAATTTACCCTATTGCATCAAGATGTGGTGTTTTTGCAAAAACTGATGTACAACCTCTATTGAATGAAGGAGCTGCCAAGGAAGATATTGCTGTATCAGTTTTACAGGCAATTGTAAATCAAACAATTGGAGGGTTGGCTCAAGGGAGACCAATAAGAGGAACGATTGCATTTCTAGGAGGACCATTGACTTTTTTATCAGAACTAAGAAAGCGTTTCATTGAAACGCTTAATCTAGATGAAAATCATATTCGATTTCCAGAAAATGCTCAGTATTTTGTTGCGGTTGGAGCAGCGTATAAAGCAAAAGAGACTGAGCTGTTTAAAGTAAGCGATATATATAAAAAAGTAGGCAATATCAGTAAAATTGCAAATGACGGTGAAGATGTTATGGAGCCTCTATTTGCAAGTGATGGTGAATATAAAGAATTTTTGGATAGACATGAAAAAAATAAAGTGAAGAGAAATGATTTAGCGCATTATCAAGGGAAAGCGTTTTTAGGCATAGATTCTGGTTCGACTACTACAAAACTTGTTTTGATAGATGATAAAGGTCAGTTGTTGTTTTCATATTATGGAAGTAATATTGGAAGACCGCTTAATTCTACAATCAATGTGCTAAAGGACATATACGGTAAAATAGATGGAAAAGTTGAAATTGGCAATTCTTGTGTTACTGGGTATGGTGAGCAATTAATCAAAGCTGCCTTAAAGGTAGATATCGGAGAGATAGAGACTATCACACATTATAAAGCGGCAGAATTTTTCAACCCGGGTGTTGAATTCGTTCTCGATATCGGTGGACAAGATATGAAGAGTCTGCATATTGAAAATGGCGCTATTCATTCCATTATGCTTAACGAGGCTTGTTCCTCAGGATGTGGTTCATTTATTGAGACTTTTGCCGAATCTTTAGATTTGGATATTTTTCAATTTACCAACAGAGCTGTAAAATCAAAAAAACCTGTGGATTTAGGTACTAGATGTACAGTGTTTATGAATTCCAAGGTTAAACAGGCCCAAAAAGAAGGAGTTGAAGTTGAGGATATAGCTGCAGGTATTTCAATGTCTGTAATAAAGAATGCCCTTTATAAGGTTATAAGGATGAAAAATGCCGATGAATTAGGAGATAAGATAGTTGTACAAGGAGGGACTTTTTATAATGATGCCGTATTAAGGTCATTTGAAAAACTCGTTGGTAAAGAAGTTGTTCGTCCTGATATTGCAGGAATCATGGGTGCTTTTGGAGCGGCTTTGATAGCTAAAGAGCGATATATTGAGGGAAATAAATCTACTATACTGGATTTTGAAAACATTGAAAAATTCAGTGTAAGGCAAGAATTCAAACGATGTGGACTTTGTGCGAACAATTGCCCGTTGACTGTGAACAAATTTTCTGACGGCAGAGAATACATTACTGGAAATCGATGTGAGCGTGGAGCAGGAATTATTAATAAAAATGAAGAACTGCCTAATCTATATAAATATAAATACAAAAGGGTTTTCGATTATAAACCTCTTGATAAAGACAAGGCATATAGAGGAGAAATAGGAATACCTAGAGTCTTGAATATTTACGAAGATTACCCGTTTTGGCATACTCTGTTCACAAATTTAGGATATAGAGTTGTTTTGTCTGGAAGATCGTCAAAAAAAATATTTGAACTGGGGATGGAGAGTATTCCGTCGGAATCGGTTTGCTATCCGGCAAAACTTGTTCATGGACATATTCAACAATTGATCAAGCGTGGAGTAAATAAAATTTTCTATCCTGCAATTGTCTTCAATTTCAGGGAAGATAAAAATGCCGGCAATCACTTTAATTGCCCTATTGTAACTTCATATTCTGAAACTATCAAGGCGAATGTCGAGGAATTGAAATCCGAATCCATAATTTACTATAATCCTTTTTTACCTATTGATGATAAGAAGAGATTTGTTCAAAGATTTTATGAAGAAATGGAAAAAGAAGGTTTAAGTAAAAGTGAGATAAAAGAGGCTGTAAACAAGGCTTATGAGGAACTTTTCAAGTATAAAAAAGATGTTAGAGATGAAGGTGAAAAGGCATTTGAATATATCAAAGAGAATGGTTTGAAAGGTATCGTTTTAGCTGGAAGACCTTATCATATCGACCCTGAGATTAATCATGGGATACCAGAGCTAATACAATCTTTAGGTTTTGTCTTGCTTTCAGAGGATGCTATAAGTCACCTAGAGACAGTTGAAAGACCTTTAAGAGTTGTAGATCAATGGGTTTATCATTCTAGGCTTTATTCAGCAGCTACCTTTATTGCGAAGCAAAAGCAACTTGAAATTGTACAATTAAACTCTTTTGGTTGTGGTCTAGATGCAGTAACTATAGATCAAGTTAAAGAAATTATGGAGAGATATAATAGACTTCATACTGTGCTAAAAATCGATGAGATAAGCAACCTTGGTGCTGCTAGGATCAGACTGCGTTCTTTAGTGGCTTCTATCAATGAAAGAGAAAAAAATGGAATTGAAGTATATAGAAAATCGGATCCGGATAAAAGAGTGGTTTTTACAAAAGAGATGAAAAAAAACCATACGATTATTGCGCCGCAGATGGCTCCGATTCATTTTGAGTTATTGGAAAGGGCATTTGAAAAAGAAGGATATAATCTTCAAATCTTAAAAAGAGCAGATAAAAAAGCTATAAATACCGGTCTCAAATATGTTCATAATGATGTTTGTTATCCAGCGGTTATTACAGTAGGTCAAATAATGGCGGCAATTGAATCGGGTGAATATGATTTGGATAATACATCCATAATTATCTCGCAGACAGGTGGGGGATGTAGAGCGACTAATTATATTGCTTTTATTAGAAAAGCTCTTAAAGACGCAGGATTAAGCAAGATACCTGTAATATCTCTAAGTGCTCAAAATATGGAAAAAAATCCAGGATTTAAAATCACCCGAAACTTTGTCAACTCCGCTTTAAAAGCTCTTGTATATGGCGATCTTCTAATGAGGGTTTTGTATAGAGTGAGACCTTATGAGAAATTTGAAAATTCTGCAAATCAGCTCTATAGGAAATGGGTAAGTATTTTAAAAGATTCCATTTTATATGATGATAATAAACAATTTAAAAAAAATGTTTCCATGATCGTAGAGGAATTTGATAAACTTGAGATAATAGAAAATATAATTAAACCAAAGGTTGGCGTTGTCGGTGAAATTTTAGTAAAATATCATCCTGATGCAAATAATAATATTGTAGATGTTATAGAAAAAGAAGGAGCGGAAGTTATTGTTCCAGATTTGATTGATTTCTTCTTATACAGCGCATATAATCCTAATTTCTCGCATGAGAAACTATCAGGCACGTGGAAAGCTAAAACAATAGGTAATTTTTCTGTTGCATATATTGAATCGTACCGAAAAGATATGAAAAAAGCATTAGACAGCAGCAAAAGATTTCATGCACCTAAAAGCATACAGAAATTGTCTTATGATGCTAAAAAATATATTTCTTTGGGAAATCAAACAGGCGAAGGCTGGTTTTTAACAGCTGAGATGATAGAGTTGATCAACGATGGTGTACCTAATATTTTTTGTATTCAACCGTTTGGATGTTTGCCAAATCATGTGGTAGGAAAAGGAATGATAAAAAAACTTAGAGATGGATTTCCTGAATCGAACATAGTTGCTATTGATTATGATAGTGGTGTAAGTGAAGTAAATCAACTTAATCGTATTAAACTTATGTTGTCGATGGCATTTAAGAATCTTGAAAAAGATAAGAAAAATCTAGATTTCACATCAAGTCAGATTGTTGAAGAAATAACAGCATTATAGAAACGAGATAAGATTCTCTCGTTTCATTTTTTTTAAGTAGAGAAATATTATGTTATAATTAGTTAAAATATTTTATTTGTCGGGTGAGAATATGCAGAGATTATTGAAAAAAGTTTATTTGATATTATTGTTGTTGATAATGTCTATTGGAATTGTTTTGATTATTCAATATAAAGAATCAAGAAATCTAATAGAAAATAAGATTCAGGCAGTAACTGAAGTGTCGATGAAGACAACAGTCTATGAGATTAACGAGTGGATAAATGACCAGTTGAAGGTAATCGATGAAGCTGTTTATTTTATAACTTTCGATGAATGGAATGAGAGTGTTGTTTTAGATTACTTCATTGAAGAATTACATAGAAACAAGAATTTCAAGTCGATTTATTATGTAACTCCCGATAATGAAATGATAAATGGAAGTGGTTGGATTCCACCCGAGGGATTCGATTTAAGAAAGAGAATATGGTATCAAAGAGCGATTGAATCGGATGAAACAGTTATAACGGATGCATTTTTAATTTTATCAGGTGAAGCTGATATAATAACAATTGCAAAATCTGTTGTGAACCAATCTGGAGAGTTGCTTGGAGTTGTCGGTGGAGATATTTTGCTATCTCGAATACAGGATATAATTGAAAAAAATTATGATGATGCATATGGCGTCACATTTTTAATAAATAGAGATGGACAAATTTTGAATGCTGATAAGATAAATGTAAGTGAAGATCAGTTCGATAAAATTGTCGATGAGACCAAAACAAAAATTTTTTCTAATAGCAATATAAATCATTTTTCTGTTGTGATGAGCAATATACAAGATAAAATAGGATATTTGGTATTTATGCCTATCGAGAATTCCAATTGGTTTTTAGTAAACTATGCATCTGCTGAGATGATTGTTTTAAATAATAGTGGTATTGTAAAAGAATTCTTGATTATATTTACCCTGTTTATTGCTGTGTTTGTGTTTATTGTGATTGAAATTAAAAAAAATATTGCGAGTCCTCTTTTAGTAATTGAAAATGAAATGAAAAAAATAGATTTTGAAAAAGATCCGACTTATAGAATTTCATTGAATGAAAATATTGGATTTGAGAAACTAGTTAACAGTGTCAATTATTTGCTTGAAAACATTGAAAACTATATTGAAGTAATTAAGATTGATCAGAAAAAAAATCAGAGCTTAAATGAAGAATTAAAAAATATGTTGAAACAAACTAAAACTGCTGAAAAAACATTGGCAAGGCAAAAAATCGATCTTGAGGTTCTCTTTAATGATCCTAACGACGCTGTTGTACGTGTAGATAAAAATGATTGTGTTGTTGATGTCAATGAAACTTTCACAATACTATTTGGGTACACTCTAGGTGAAATATATGGAGAAAAACTGGATAAAACAGTATGCGATAAAGATACATTGGAGGATGCGCAGAATATTACTGGAATGGTTTCAAGAGGCGAAGCTGTTACAAGAGAAGGTTTACGTTATGATAAGAATAATAAACCGGTTTATGTTTTAATAAGCGGCATTCCAATAATTTTTGAAAATAAAGTTGTTGGAGGTTACACGATATATAAAGATATTTCGGATAGAATACGAGTGGAAAAAGAAGTTATTACTCAAAAAATGATTTTTGAAGCTTTATTCAAAAATTCTGCAGATTCTATTTTACGCTTTGATAACAACAATAAGATTATTGATATTAATGATAGTTTCACTATACTTTTCGGATATGAATTGGATGAGGTGATAGGGAAAGATGTTGATGAAATTGTTGCGAGTGATTCTGTTATTGATGATGCAAGAACAAATTCTGAATATGTCAAGGGAGGGAATTCTCT
>JAYENG010000045.1:0-3388 GCA_034721975.1 Bacillota bacterium | reverse complement strand
AAAAATAAAGGATTTGCTCCGAATGTTGAAGTTATGGTTCCATTGGTCGGACTTATTAAAGAGTTTACGATTGTCAAGAAAGCAATTGAAGAAATTGCTGATGAAATTCTTGAAGAGAATGGTTTAACTGACATGAAGTATAAAATCGGTACAATGATTGAAATACCGCGAGCTGCATTGACAGCAAGTGAAATTGCTGAAGAAGCAGAGTTTTTCTCATTTGGTACAAATGACTTGACTCAAATGGCTTTAGGATTTTCAAGGGATGATGCAGGTAAATTCATCAACATATATAAAGAAAAAAATATCTTTGAAAAGGATCCGTTCCAAACAATAGATGTAAATGGTGTAGGTAAACTTGTAGAAATGGCAACTGAAAACGGCAAGAAATCTAGACCGAATCTTAAAGTTGGTATTTGCGGCGAGCAGGGCGGCGACCCTGAATCTATAGATTTTTTCAATAAAGTCGGGTTGGATTATGTTTCGTGTTCACCATTTAGGGTTCCGGTAGCTAGATTAGCTGCTGCTCAGGCCAAGATAAAACAAACATAACATCATTTAAAGGCTTGTCTTAATTGACAAGCTTTTTATTTAGTTAATTTTATGCAAAAATTGGGTATAATAATAATAATGTGGAGGTGCAATTATGACTTATAGACAAATGAGAGAAAAATTTGAGAGAGAGTATTTATCTAAATTTGCCGCCTTGAGCGAGAATACGAAAGGCAGGGAGATCGACGAGAAAAAATGTGATGTCAGGACAGAATATCAAAGGGATAGAGATCGTATCTTACATTCTAAATCATTTAGAAGGTTAGAACATAAAACGCAAGTTTTCATATCACCCGAGGGAGACCATTATAGAACAAGATTGACCCATACTTTAGAGGTTTCTCAAATTTCCAGAACTATAGCAAGAGCTCTTTTGTTGAATGAGGATTTAACTGAAGCCATAGCTTTAGGGCACGATTTAGGGCACACTCCATTTGGGCATAGTGGTGAATATGAACTCGATAAAATACATAAACCCGGTGGGTTTTCACATAATAAGCAAAGTTTGAGAGTCGTAGAATACTTGGAAGTTACAAATAAACCTTTTAAGGGATTGAATTTGACTGTTGAAGTGAAAGACGGAATATTGAACCACAATGGACCGATTGTTCCGATTACATTAGAAGGACAAATTGTAAAAATCTCTGACAGAATTGCTTATATCAATCACGATATCGACGATGCATTGAGAGCCAAGGTGCTGAAGCCTGAAGATTTGCCAGAAGAAATCATCAGTGTACTAGGTGATACTCATTCAAAGAGAATTGATTTGATGATTAACGATATCATTGATCATTCTTGTGATAAGGGTATTATTTCAATGAGTTCTGAAATACTTGAATATACAAATAAACTGAGAGATTTTATGTTTGATAGGGTGTATTTGAATATCAATGCAAAATCAGAAGAAGGAAGAGCTAAACATATTGTAAATGCTTTATACTATTATTTTCAACAACAACCTGAAGAAATGAGTTTGGAGCGATATGAGGATTACAAGAGCGGCAAGAAAGATGATGCTATAAGAGATTATATTGCAGGTATGACAGATAGATATGCCATTAATAAATATCTTGACATATTTGTGCCTAAGTTCTGGAAATGAAGTTGTCTGAAAATTTAAACTTTGTTTTAATTAGAGGATTATAGGAGTTTTTGTCGAATAAAATATGTTATAAGGATTGTGTATATTGGTGGTGAATTATGGGAAAACATTATGTTGACGGCATAGCAGATATAATTTCAGAGAAAGTGAATATAGTTGACTTGGTCGGTTCGTATTTGCAATTAAAAAAAACCGGAAGAAATTACAAGGCATTGTGTCCATTTCATTCTGAGAAAACTCCATCATTTGTGGTTTCTGAAGAAAAACAGATTTTTCATTGTTTTGGGTGTGGAGCATCTGGATCGGTAATTTCTTTTGTGATGCAGATAGAAAATCTGGATTTTATCGATGCAATCGAGCAAATTGGTGATAGATATGGAATTGATCTAGATGAGTATCTAGTAAAAAAATATGATACCAAGGGTCATGAAGAACAAGAAAAATTATTCATAATCAATAAAGTCGCGGCAAAAGGTTTTTATAATAATTTAAAAAGCAATAAGAATGCTTATGAATATCTTATCAATAGAAATTTAAAGCCTCAGACTATGAGAAAATTCGGTCTTGGGTTTGCACCGGATGAGTGGGATTTCATCTTGAAAAACCTAGGAAAAAAATTCACTGATAATATTTTGGAGAAATCAGGATTGATTATTAAACGTGATAATTCAACTGGACATTATGATAGATTCAGAAATCGCATCATGTTTCCAATTTTTGATATCAGAGGAAGGGTAATAGGTTTTGGTGGACGTGTTATGGACGACACTATGCCTAAGTATCTTAATTCTCCCGATACACCTATATTCAATAAGAGCTTTAATCTATATGGTATGAATTATGCAAAAAACTATTCCGGAGAAAATAAACAGATTGTAATTGTAGAAGGCTATATGGATGTTATTTCTCTATATGACAAGGGTATTTACAATGTTGCGGCAAGTCTTGGAACTTCATTGACAGAAGGTCATGGTAAACTCATTGAGCGCTATGCGAAAGAAGTCGTACTATTGTATGATTCAGATCAGGCCGGTATAAAGGCGACTAGACGGGCTATAGATGTATTAAGACCGTTTTCAGTCAGAGTGAAGGTGCTTTCACTTAAAGAGGGTTTAGATCCTGATGAATATGTATTGAAATATGGAAAAGATGAATTGCAAAAATTAATAGATGGTTCACAAGATGCCATGGAGTATATGCTCGATTATTATAAGGAAGATTTAAGTTTTTCGATTAAAGCTGATATAGTCGAGTACATCGACCGTATCAGACCATTGTTTAGTGGAATCAACAATACTATAGAATACGAGTTATATGTGAAACGGGTTTCTGAGGAAACCGGATTATCGTTGGCGAATTTAGTCAAGGAATTGAAATATGTAAAGAAAATTGAAAAAGAAAATGACAAACTTGAGGAAGTTGTGTTACAATCAAAAGATGTGAAATTATATCAAAGACTATTTGAAATATTTATTAACGAGAGAAATTATTTGGATTTATTGAAAAAAAGGCATGATTTCAATGAATTTCATTTTAAAATTTTGGAAGAAGTTACAGATTTTATTTTGCTTTATGATGAAATTGATATAAATAAATCAATTGATGTTTTATCATTTGAAGAAATTGAAATGCTTAGAATTGCGATAAATACAAATGAGTATATTAAAGTTTCAAATGGAATCAAGGAAGTAGAGAAAATGTATTTTGAATTGTTGTTATCTGATAAAGTGA
>JAYENG010000044.1:0-3419 GCA_034721975.1 Bacillota bacterium | reverse complement strand
TTGAATTTTACTCCAACATAATAAATTACTATAGTTTATTATTCGATTTTTAATTAGTTGGTTTACATAATTTTACTTTAGAGGTATAAAAAACCACCATAGGACTATGGCAGTCAGACAATCATAGTATCGATTGATACTTTAGACTCACAACTTTGCGTACTTGTCTTTCGACAAACTTGCTTTTTTCACATATTTGTATTTTACTCGAATATACGATTAATAAATATTCACTAACCGCATGATATTTTTACCCATTTTGGCACTATCGAAACGCTGGTTGACATAATAATTTATTTATTTACCCATTTTATTAAAAATAAAACATTTAAGGAATAAAACTAGTAAATGATTCTCATTTACTGATACATCCTCATAAATGAATAGTTTTTTCATAATAAAAGGTTGGGCATTTGCCCAACCTTTTATTTGTTATCTATTACTCATAAATTTTTCAATATCTTCTACTTCTTTGATTATCGCCTTAGATAACACTTCATTGCCTTTTTCAGTAATCAAAATATCATCTTCGATTCTTATTCCTATATTCTCCTCGGCGATATATAGACCCGGTTCACATGTTATCACCATGCCGGGCTGTAAATCAACCTCTCTTGAGCCCAAATCATGAGTGTCGAGTCCCATGTAATGGCCTACACCATGATAATAATACTTCGATACATCTTCATCTTTTTCAATCAATCCTATGCTGATGAGTTCTTTTGCAATGAACTCTTTTGCAACCTCATTCATTTTAGCAAATGGTGTACCCGGTATCATGATTTCTATTACTTCTTTTTGAGCTCTAAGCACTATATTGTAAAGCTGCTTTTGTCTTTCAGTGAATTTGCCGCTTACAGGTAAAGTTCTACTAATATCAGAAGCATATTGATTATACTGAGCACCTAAATCCATAAGGATCAGGTCGTCTTTTTTAACTTTCGAATCATTTTCAACATGATGAAGGATTACTGCATTTCCTCCTGAAGCTGCTATCGTATCAAATGCATTGCCGTCGGCTCCGTTGTTTGTAATTGTATAGTTGAAAACAGATTCTGCTTGATACTCATACATTCCCGGTTTCAGATTATTCATTATTTCATCGATACCCAGTTTTGTAAGAGTCATCGCGCTTCTAATCTGATCGATTTCATATTCTTCTTTTATCATTCTTAATTCACTGACCATGTTGTGAACAGTCTTGATACCTATATGTACGTATTTTTCTTTAAACTCTAGTGCGAATTTATGAGAATATGTATGCGCTTCATTCCAAGATAATTTTTCCAAATCAAAATAAACCACTTGAGCATTTCCCTCTAAAATCGATTTATTTAAATAAGGCAAGAAATCTTTCTCGTATTCAACTTTATCAATTCCTGATTCTTCTGTAGCCGCTTCCTTTGTCATTTTTTTGCCGTACCATTTCTCAACATCGTAATTAGGCTCTTCGATAAATAGTTTTGTCTCGACTTTATCTTTTGTCTTCAATATCGTCATTGAAAAATTCTCTTTAGTTAAACCAGTAAAATAAAAGAAGTTTTTATTTGGTTTAAATCTATATAATGCATCAGCAGTACTCTTCGGTGCCTTTCCGGAAAACAATACAACCATTTCGTTGTTATTTAATTTATTTATCAGTTTCTCTCTATTACCTTCAAAAAAATTCATTCAATCAAGCCCCTCTTTCATATATTTGTAAACAGTATATAAAAAAAATTATATAATTAAAATACTAAAACTGAATACTTCAAAAATTTAATAATTTTCTACTTGAACAATGAGCTCAATTTCAACAGCCGCATTACCTGGAAGAGAATTTGTACCGACCGCAACTCTGGCATGTCTGCCTTTTTCCCCGAACACTTCTTCAAGAAGCTCAGATGCCCCATTGATCACTTTAGAGTGATCTGTGAAATCATCAGTCGAATTGACATATCCAGTCAATTTGACGATTCTTTTAATTTTATCCAGATTTCCTATTTCAGCTTCAACGACACTAAGCGACCTTAAAATGCATACCTTTGAAGCTTCATAACCCTCTTCTAATGTAAAGTCTTTGCCTAGTTTTCCCTTGAATAATAATTCATTGCCGTCTTTCGGCGTCTGCCCCGAAACATAGATGATATCTCCCACTCTGACAGCAGGTACATATACCGCAGCCGGCTCAGGTGCTTTAGGTAGTTTATATCCAAATTTTTCTATATTCATGATTTCTCCTTAGTCAGCATAGTAGAAAGATTCTCCATTTTGCAATCACTTACTTCTAAATCGTGTTTTTCAAATACAGCTGTATATTTTAATCCGCTTCCAGTAACAATGCAAACCACGCTGTCGTTTTCCTTTATTTTATCTTGTCCTCTCAGCTTGATTAAAGCCGCTAATGCAACGGCAGATGCAGGTTGCCCGAATATTCCTTCTTCAGCTTGCAATCTTTGTGCATTTATTATTTCCTCTTCATTTACAGCTATAGCTGATCCTTTGTTTCTTTTCAACATTCTTAGAACTTGATTTCCACTTGGTGGATAAGGATTTTCAATGGCATGGGCAATAGTATCAGGGTTTGAAAATCTTTCAATTACTTCTCTTCCATCATCAAAAGCCTTTACTATCGGACTGCATCCCATAGCCTGCGCTACAATTATCTTAGGTATTCTTTTAATCAGTCCCGCATTCTCAAATTCCCTGAAACCCTTTTCAATCCCTCTTACATTTCCTCCAGCACTAGTTGGAACTACAATATAATCAGGCATTTCAAAATCAAGTTGTTCACATATTTCAAATGCAATGATCTTTGAACCTTCCACCCTGAAAGGCACATCTGAATTCATGAAATAAATATCGTTTTTTTCCCCTATTTCCAAGCTTTTATAATAAAGATTACCGTAATCGCCGTCGACTTTTATAAGATGCGGCGAATATATCGCTATAGGGTTTAATTTCTCATCTGGAATATTGCTGTTTACTAAAACATAAGTCTGCAAACCGTTTTTTCTACCATATGCAGCCACTGAAGGTGCCATATTTCCCGTTGAGACAGTCCCAATTCTCTTGTATCCTATTTTAGCGGCATGAATTATACAAGCGCTCGTTCCTCTGTCTTTAAACGACCACGTCGGATTTTGCGTCTCGTTTTTAAAGTATGCATTCTTGATGTCTAACTTATCTGCCAATCTATTTGATTTTACCAATGGTGTAAACCCTTCGCTCAAGGTCATTGAAATATCAAAACCATCAAAAGGCATGAAATCTTGATACCTGTCGAATATCGATTGAGTTAAAATATTCCCGTTTTTAATTTTACCTGCCATTATCTCTTCTACTTCAAGCGGTTCGTTACATTCATCACATCTTGCTTTTAATTTATCAATTGAATATTCTTTCCCGCAATTTGTACATACAAGTTTTAAATTTTTCAT
>JAYENG010000043.1:0-3492 GCA_034721975.1 Bacillota bacterium | reverse complement strand
ACAGTCCCAACTTTGGTCATTTCAAAAGAAGCCTTCATACCATTTAGAAATATTGTTTCTTTATCTCTATGAACCATCAACAATTCTTCCAGTTCAAGAATTTCACTTAAATCATCGATTTTTTCAAGCATGTATTCTTCATAAGCATTCCTGTAAATTCTTTGTTTATCATTCTTTACATTGACATTTATCCCCGATGAATCCAGCAGCTTTTCAAAGCACGTAATTTCATTTTCAATGTCCGCTATACTCGCACTTTCGCACTCAGTCCTGAATAAATATCCTTTATAAGCTTTGAAGCGATCACTCAACTCATTTATTTTTTCCTCAGCTAATTTTCTACTAAATCTATTTTTGACATCATCAGGGAAATATATAACATTTTTACCTTTAAAATAAATCTCGTCACTGATGCGATATCCTTTATCTTTTCTTTCTTCTTTTACAACAACTATAGGTATGAAACTGCCCATCCTATACTCTTTTTTAGTTTTTAAAAATCCCATATGATTATTGAATTCAACAAAATAAGCATCAATCTCCCTTACATAATTGACAACTTTTCCAACATAAACATCATCTATCTCGGGTTTATCAAGTTTATCTTTAATAAGAATTTTTTTCAGTTTTTTTTCTCTGAATAAAAAGGTTTTTTTTAAGTTCAAACCTTCATATTCAAAAGCGATATCATTAAAATAATTCAACTAATCTACCTTCTTCACCTTTATACAGTTTCGTTCTTAAAACATCTACTTTTTCATGAGGAATGACCATTAATTGATCTAAAAGCGCAAGTGGTTTTAAATTGGAAACACTTCCCGTATCGATTCTCATAAATATCATTTCAACCTCATCATCAAATATCAGGTCTTGTACTTGCTCCCTGATGTCTATATCTATATATCTTCCTCTTTTTGTTTTTTTCTTGATTACCACAGACTCTTTAGACAAGAAATTTTCTATAGCTTCTTTGATGTCCTCCGATTTGATATCAGCGTTTATTTTAACTGAATAATCAGCTGATGCGACTTGACTCATAAGAGATTTTCCATTTTCTATGAAATATCCATCTATCAATCTGAATTCTACAGGAAAATACTTGGCTTGATCGCTGATAATCTCTTCAATATCAAATTCAAAAATCACATCGACATCAATAATTTCATAATCGCTCAACGACCCTACGGGTAATGGTGATGCAAAAGAAATATTTGGATGAGGATTGAAGCCATTTGAAAACTTCATCGGGACATCCGCTCTTCTCATAGATCTTTCCAGCATTTTAAGAGACTCTAAATGAGATAAAAATCTAAGTCGTCCATTTTTTTTTGCTTTTAATCTTAAAATAGGCATCAGCACACCTCCCCAAGATGACTGACATTTACTCCGCAGCCTGTACAACCACTATGACAATCATTAGTTGTTTCGCTGTTTTTAGCTTTTTCATTCTCGGTTATAAGATATTTCTTGCTGACTCCTGTATCTATATGGTCCCAAGGTAGAATTTCATCATATTCTCTTTTACGCGTATACTGATCTGGATCTATTCCAGTTTCCTCAAAGACCTTCAACCATGATTGATAGTCGAACATTTCATGCCAACCGTCAAATTTCATCCCCAATTCAGTGGCCCTTATCAACGCTTTGGCCAGTCTTCTATCCCCTCTAGAAAAAACGCCTTCAATATGCGTGGTATACGGATCGTGATAAATATATTTAAATGATTTTCCTTTTATCTTCTTATTTAGATATTTCTCTTTTTCTTTTAATTCCTCGACTGTATCTTGCCTTTCCCATTGAAAAGGCGTTTTTGGCTTCGGAACGAAGCACGCAGTTGAAATGGTTAAATAAAAACGGTTTCTCGAGGAATTGTCTTTATAAATTTCTTTTACTTTATATACGATGTCGGCTATAGCTTCTACATCTTCCATCGTCTCAGTTGGAAGCCCTATCATGAAATAAAGCTTCACCCGATCCCAGCCCAAGCTAAATATACTTTCCATGGTATTGAAAAGATTATCCTCATCGACACCTTTGTTGATTACATCTCTCAGTCTTTGCGTGCCTGCTTCAGGCGCAAAAGTCAGTCCTGTTTTTCTAACCTTTTGGATTTGCTTCAGTATATCCACCGAATATGAATCCAGTCTTAACGAAGGAAGTGATATTCCTATCTTTTTTTCTTCATAGTCATCTATCATTATGTTTATCAACTCATTGATGCTCGAATAATCCAAAGTGCTTAATGAAGATAGAGAAACTTCACTGTATCCAGAGCTTTTAAGAAGTTTATCTGCACTTTCTTTAATGCGAACCACAGACTTTTCCCTGACAGGTCTATAAACCATTCCCGCCTGGCAAAATCTACACCCGGCAGTGCATCCTCTAAAAATTTCTATAATCGTTCGAGTATGAACTACATCCATATATGGAACAATCATTTTTCCCGGATAGAAAACATTTTCAAAATCTTCTATAATCCTCTTTCCTATCTTGTCGGGCGCTTCATTATAATTCTTTTCAAAAGATACAATTCTTCCGTCGTCGCCATAGTTGACATCATAAAATTTAGGCACATACATGCCTGTTATTTTAACAGCTTTTTTCAAAAACTCTTCTTTGTTTCTTCCGACCTTTTTATATAGCTCCATCAGTTCCAAAATAGACTCTTCAGCTTCGCCTATAACAAACAAATCTATAAACTCGGCCAACGGCTCAGGATTATATGAACAAGAACCCCCTGCAATGACAATTGGAAAAGTTTCATCCCTATCTTTCGACAACAACGGAATATTGCCGAGTTTCAGCATATTTAAAACATTTGTATAACTAAGCTCGTATTGAAGAGTAAATCCGATGATATCCATTTCTTTTATGGCCGTCTGCGTCTCTACGGTAGATAACTCAATATTCTCTTCTATCATAAGCTTTTCTAAATCTATCCACGGTGAAAAGACTCTTTCGCAGTATATGTTTTCCTGCTCATTCAATAGATTATAGAGAATATGTAGTCCTAGATGCGACATCCCGACTTCATATACATCAGGAAACGCAAAAGCGAAACGTATGGTTTCCTCAGATGCTTCCTTCACATACGAATTGTATTCTCCTCCGATATATCTGCTCGGTTTTTCTGATTTATAAAACAATTCCTCTAATTTATTCATTTTTCCTCCAATTTACAACATAAAACTGCTTCTTTTTCTTCTCATATAGACATTTAAAACCAACCCTATCGCCATCATGCTGGTAATAATCGAACTTCCTCCGTAACTTAAAAACGGCAGAGTAACACCAGTTACCGGCATCAATCCCATAGTCATTCCGATATTCTCGACAATTTGGAAAAAGAACATCGCCAATACACCTATTATAACCAACGAACCAAAATTATCTTTTGACTTGGATGCCAAATACAACAATCTTAACAGCACTATTCCATATAGTAAAATTATAATCGCTCCACCGACAAATCCCAATTCTTCACCTGCGACT
>JAYENG010000042.1:0-3513 GCA_034721975.1 Bacillota bacterium | reverse complement strand
CTTTTTCACCCAATACTTTTCTAAATCCTCTGATTTTTGCCATATCCCAAATCTTCTCTGGTTTTTTAGCCGCAATATATATAACAAACGCTGCATACAAAATCGCCAAAATACCTAATAATGCCATACCATTCATAAAATTACCCCCTTATTCCAATCCTTTTCTTATTTTTGGTGTCAATACAATAAATACAATTGCACTTATGGCAACAACAATACCTGCATAACTAAGTATCTGTTGCCAAGTCCCACTCTTGGTCAAGATAAGGTCATTTCCCTTATATGTCCAGTAAAACGGAATCCAGCAAAAGAATTTTTGCCATAGTCCACTGAATTATTTTTATCGCTTTATGTGCATCTATATCTTCTTTGAATAGATTAAAATCAATATTTCGACTATAACTTTTGAAAAAGACGTTAAACTTGGATATTTCACTATTACGCGCATTTTAATCAATACAATCTGTTTGATTCTTTCAAATATATCCGATTCTTCCCAATCAATTTTTTCTAATATCGTATTGATCATCAATTCAAATACAAAATATTTCAACCATTTGTAAAGTTCTTTTTACTCGAAAAATAATGATAGAGCAACCCCTTTGATATTCCAGCACTCTTCACGATATTATTCGTCGATGCTTTTTTAAAGCTGTTCTTGCTGAATTCATCAAGTTATGCATTTATAATTCGTTTTCTTTTTTCCAAATCCATATTTTTAAAAACGTCAATCAATTCAACCACTTCCTCACGAATCAAAACCGACCAGTTCGGTCAATGTTATTATATTACCCACTGCTATATATTACAATCATAGTTTTTTCCATATTTTTTTCTTTATTACTAGATATATCAATTGACATACCGATATTTACGTTATATTATCGAGAAGATGTGAATTAACGAATTAATTAAAGGATGATTTTAATGTCGAAAGAAAATTTAAGTTTTATTGATGAAGTAAATAGAAGAAGAACCTTTGCAATTATTTCTCACCCTGATGCAGGAAAAACAACATTAACAGAGAAATTCTTGCTTTATGGCGGAGCGATTAGAGAAGCTGGAACTGTGAAATCAAGAAAATCCGACAAACATGCTGTTTCAGATTGGATGGAGATTGAAAAGCAAAGAGGTATTTCAGTAACGTCCAGTGTTTTGCAATTTGATTATAATAATTTTTGTATAAACATTCTCGATACTCCTGGTCATCAGGATTTCAGTGAAGACACTTATAGAACATTGATGGCTGCAGACAGCGCTGTAATGGTAATAGACAGTGCAAAGGGAGTCGAAGCACAAACGAAGAAACTTTTCCAAGTTTGTAAAATGAGAGGTATCCCAATTTTCACTTTCATTAACAAAATGGATCGAATGGGTCAGGATCCTTTTGATTTAATGGAAGATATTGAAAAGGTTCTCGGCATCCGCTCTTATCCTATGAATTGGCCTATCAGCTCCGGAAGAGAGTTTAAAGGTGTCTATAACAGACGAAAGAAGCAAGTGGAACTTTTTAATGACGGCAAACACGGTCAAAATAAAGTTAAAACTGTAACTGGAGAAATATCCAATAAAGATTTTTCTTCACTTCTTGGAGAAACACTTCATGAACAACTTTTAAACGACATTGAACTTTTGAATATAGCTGGCGATGATTTCAATCTCGAACAAATTTTAGAGGGAGAATTGACTCCTGTATTTTTCGGAAGCGCACTCACTAATTTTGGTGTGGAATCTTTCTTGGAATCTTTTTTGGATATCACTCCGCCACCAAGTTCTAGAAATAGCAACATGGGAGAAATCAATCCTGAAAATGAAAACTTTACTGGTTTCATTTTTAAAATTCAAGCAAATATGAATCCTTCTCATAGGGATAGAATAGCATTTTTAAGAATCTGTTCAGGAAAATTTGAAAAAGGTATGTCTGCAAATCATGTAAGAACTGCTAAAAAAATAAAATTAGCTCAACCACAGCAATTCATGGCGCAAGATAGAGTGGTAGTCGATACTGCATATCCTGGAGATATTATCGGCATACACGATCCAGGCATATATAATATCGGTGATACATTATGCCAAAATCAAGAAAAGATTCGATACGAAAATATTCCTCAATTTGCTCCTGAGCATTTTGCAAAAATTATAACAAAAGATACGATGAAGAGAAAACAATTTCTCAAGGGCATTTCTCAACTTGCAGAAGAAGGTAGCATCCAGGTTTATAAACGTCCGAATATAGGAGTTGAAGAACTGATTGTAGGTGTTGTCGGGGCTTTGCAGTTAGAAGTGCTGGAATACAGGCTGAGGAATGAATACGGTGTAGAATTGTTGATAGACAGGTTGCCTTTCAGACATATAAGATGGATTCAGATGGATAATTTCGATCCGAAAAAATTCTCTTTGACCATGGACACCATGCTTGTGGAAAACGAGAAGAAAGATCCTATACTTCTATTTCAAAATGAATGGTCTATAAGAACCGTATCGGAAAGAAACAAAGAAGCAAGGCTTAGTGAAGTATCTATATAAAACCAAAAAAAAGAAAAACTCCTTTTAGTATAACTAAAAAGAGTTTTTCTTTTTTGATTAAATCTGTAGGCTAGTCGTTGTAATCTTACCTTCAATCTTACTGATATTTTTAATCTTGAGCGTCGGATTTGTTATTCCATGCTCTTCGATGATTTTACGAAAGATTTTAAATTCTTTTCTTTTCATTACAACTTCAACCTTATGTCTCTTGTCACCATTTATACCTCTCGCTAAAAAGTTATTAACAGTGTAACCTTCTTCTCTAAGGCTTTCAGCAATTCTTACCATTTTAATTTGATTACTTAAAAATAAATCTACTTCGATAATACCTAGTGCCAAGTATTCATCAATCTTACCACCGACAAATACACCAAATGTTCTACCAAGTGCATAAGCCAGAGTAAAATGAATACCATTTGCTCCTACTACTTTCGTTAAAACAGTTGCAAATATTACTGCATCGATAAATACAACAAAATATACAGGATTCATGATTTTTTTTGAAATCATAATCGTTTTCAAAGTTGCTAAAATATTAGTAAAAGAGGTTACCATAAACAGACCGATCAAAGAAAATATTAATTCTTGATTCATGTGTCTACCTCCTTATTTTTTATATCTTAGTTTGCCGCGAACACAAAAATAAAAATAGACCTAATACGTGATTAGCTCTACCTGATTATATTTGAATAACTAAAAATATATGTGCTAATTTCTATTGTTGGCGATAACCAACTTGAACATAATAGCATGGTTTAGAATCTTTGTCAAATTTCTATGTTTATTTAACAGAATTTCTGGCAAGAAGTCCCCTTCCTCAAAGCCGATAGGCTTAGGTGGGGGTTATTGACTTTTACATCCTGTGAACTACTCGGCATTGAAATACCTTTTCTTCTAATGTCGCATAACTCTCGTTATGCTACCATTACAGCTTGTCCAGAGCTACTACTGCTACGCCTTTTAGCGTTACACAGATACTTCGATGTT
>JAYENG010000041.1:0-3527 GCA_034721975.1 Bacillota bacterium | reverse complement strand
GAAGAATAATCATAACAGATACCATTTTTGCTTTCTAATGTTAAATCTATTGATGGAACATAATTACCTGTAACAGTTCTTGCTTTAATATAATCATAAGATATATTGGAAACAACGTAGTTGTGAATAGCCGCAACTTTTTCCATGTCTGTTTCTAAACTTTCTGTTAATTCACTTGCAATTTTAACTGCTTCACTTTCCAAGTTCCAGTTGATGTTTTGAACTGAGTTAAGATATACAACATTTTCATTTTCTAAATCAAGAGATATACTCTTTTCATCAATTAATCTAAAACGACCATTGATTTTTTCATAAACTCTCACTTCATAAATTCCATTTCCCATTTGAAGTGGTAAATTTGATGTTTCATTCAATGTGTAAACTGCTTTTTGATCTTCTTTGTTGACTAAAACCCTGATTTCATTTTCACTATTTACATTGACAGTGAAATAGCCGTTCTCAATTCCAGTTTGATCTAAAATATTTATGTCTGCGAATGCCATAGAAGCCATTGTAATAATCATAATCATAATGATGCTAAATAACATGCTTTTTCTTAACATTAAAATTCTCTCCCTTCGGAAACTGGCTGCCATCCCACTTGGGGTAAGGCCCTTTAGTTTTGCGCCCTCAGTTTTCGCTGAGTTTGCCTTTATCGTTGGAAAGACCAACAATATTTAATATATCTCTTAAGTTTTTTTAGCAAATAAAAAATCTCTCTAATTCGGAAACTGGCTACCAACCCGTTAAGGGTAAGGTCCTATAGTTTTGCGTCCCACACTTTCATATGGTTTGCCTTTATCGTTGGAAAGACCAACGTGTCTATATGTCTCTTCTATATACCTAAACACTAACATATAATTGCAATTATGTCAAGTGACTCATTCGGTTATGATCCCCCTGATTATTAGTCTATGAGTAGGATTGCCCATAGGGTCACATGTGATTAGAGTTATCCTTTTTTCCAGCTTAGTACCAAATAAAACACCAACATCATTAGGAAGAACTAAAAAGATTTCATTGACAGTATAGATGAAAGTCTCATTGTCGGTAATGACTTTGATTATGTCGCCGGCTTTCATTTCACCAAGGCGATTGAAATTTCTTCCGTAAGTTAAATTTCTATGACCTATTATTGCATAATTTCCTATCTCACCAGGAATGCCTGTATTATCAAAACTAGTGACAGTCAAAAGCATATTTTTTGCACTTGCTCCTCTAATAATAGGCAATTTCAAATCGATGGAATCAATAACTAAAATGCCTTCCATATTTTCTTTGATATATTCAGCTTTTATTTTTTCTTCTTCTTCTTTTGCAATGCGCTCTTCTTTTTCATTATTGGAAGGTTCTTCAATATCAGTCGATGTATTTACACTAACAGTATCAGAAAGAGAACTATTGTTATTAAAATTTGTATCGACTTCAATAGTTATTTCAGTATTGGTATCAATTGAATCTACAACAAGCAAACTTTCTTCCCATGAAGAAATCATTTTTTCCTGTTTGTATTGATAGTATTGTGTTTGAGCCGTTGGATATAGCAGAACACCAATTCCAACTAGTATTAATAGCCAAGAAAATAGTTTTTTCATAATGATTCACCTCTTATGTGGGAAAAATAAAAGCAGGGGCGAGCCCCTGCTTGATAGTGTTTAATGATTATAGGACTTTCTTCTTCTTATTAATATACCACTTGTGATTAAGAATAAACCAAATATGACTAATGGAATATTAGTTTCTTCACCAGATGGTACAGTGTTGTCCTTGAAACCAAAGTTGATATTTGCAATAGCTTCGGTATCATCAGCCAATGCCAATACGACGATTTTGTTGAATGGAGATCCGTCATATTCGCTGACTTGATGGATATTTGCTGGAGTGTCACCGATTGTGATTGTGTACTCACCAGCTTCAAGACCATTAAGTTCTGGATCAGTCAAGAAATCAAATACATACATTCCATTTGCATTAGTTGTTTTAACAAGAAGAGGTAATCCGCTTGACCAAATTGTCACTTCAACGCTAGAGTAACCAACTTCGCCGGTATCTACTGCATTGTCTTCGTTCAGGTCATTGAATACATAACCAGAAAGAACTGTAGTGACACCTTTTGGAGCTTCTTCGTATCCGAAGTTTCTTTCGGTAAATACATTTTCAACGCCTTCAAGCACTGTGATGTCGATGACTTCATCTAACAAATCATCATATTCACTGACCTGAGCTCCTGCATCATACATAACTTCCATATGATCGAGTGGGTCGTTGACTACAACGTATTCACCTGCATCCAAGAATTCAGAGATTACATATAGTCCATCAGCATTGGTCAATTCAGTTTTAATGACTTCATCAGTCAATGAATCTCTAAGTTGAACAGGTATATTTTCATATCCTTTTTCACCTGCATCTACAGCATTGTCTTCATCGATATCGTTGAAGACATAACCTGATACGATAACTGGAGTAGAAAGAGGAGCACCTTTGTATCCGAAGTTTACATTAGATTTTCTTGAATACATTGATACATCAACTTCTTGATCCAAAGTAGAATCATATTCACTAACCTCGGCATCATCAATATCTCCATCTGGGTCTACAACCACTGTGTAGCTGCCACGCAATCTAGAGAATGAATATTTACCATTAGAATCAGTTGTATCTGTTTTATAAGGTGTAGTTCCACCGCTGCGATATAGTTCTACAGTAATTCCTTCATAACCTACATCGTCACCGTTGACTGAATTATCACTATTGTTGTCTACAAACACATATCCGCTAAGTGAATATCTGCTAGGTGGAGGTGGAGGATCATCTGTTACAGTTACAGTTGCATCGTCAGAAACTGGTCCAACATTCATTTCCATACCTTCAGCAGTTGCTTCATTGTATAAAGTGCCGACTTCTGTAGCCAATTTTGTTTTCACATAAGTTTTGCTTTGACCTGGAGCAAATTCAGATCCAGTGTCTAAAGTTCCAAACATTGTATCATCAACAACAACCCACCATAAAGTTTCATTTCCTGTATTGGTAACTGTTACAGTATAAGTGATTGTATCACCGACTTTAACACTATAGTCATCGGCTACTTTATCAATAGCGATATCGTAATAAGGTTCTTCTTCACCATAGTAACCGAAGTTGATGTCAACACCGTCATTTTCATTGTGTACGAAAAGGTTTAGTACAACAGTTTCATCAAATGGTCCAACATTAACTGGAACGTTATCATATTCAGACACTTGAGTAACACTTGGTCCGTCAACAGTAATGGTGATTGTTGGTCCTGCTAAATCTAAAGAGCTTATATAGAAAGAATAATATCCTTCAAAAGTATCTACTGATTCAGTATACGTACCATCTGTAATTGTTACTTGAATATCAGAATAACCAAATTCAGAGAAATATTTGCTGTTATCAGCATTTTCATCTTCAAATACATAACCATTGAAGAAGTAATATTCAGGTGGTTCTCCTTCATCTTTATATCCGAAGTTAATCAATGGTTCATTATATTCTGATCCAAA
>JAYENG010000040.1:0-3536 GCA_034721975.1 Bacillota bacterium | reverse complement strand
TTGAACAACAAGGCAAAACCGTTGAAGAATTGAACGATCAAAAATATCAAAATTATTGGCTCGATCAAGCGAATAAGGTTGAAGAATTCGATAAATTGATATTGGAATACAGAGAAAAACACAAAGACGAATTAAACGAAATGATGGGACTTTAAAAATGGAGGGAAAAATAATGGATTACAAGTTTGATGAAGTGTTAAAAAAAGCGCAAGAATATCAGCCGCAAATAACAAAGTTTCTGCGAGACATGATAGCGATTCCAAGTGAAAGCTGTGATGAAGAGAAAGTTGTATCAAGAATTAAAGAAGAGATGGAAGAAGTAGGATTTGACAAGGTGGAAATCGATCCTATGGGTAATATTTTAGGATATATCGGTCATGGTAAACATATCATCGTCATGGATGCGCATGTAGATACGGTGGGAATCGGCGATATTAAACTTTGGGATGTCGATCCGTATGAAGGTAAGGAAGATAGTGAAGTCATTTATGGGCGTGGTGGAAGTGACCAAGAAGGCGGAATGGCGTCTATGGTCTATGCTGGAAAGATAATAAAAGACTTGAAATTAGAAGATGATTATACATTGATTGTTACTGGTACGGTTCAAGAAGAAGACTGTGATGGTTTGTGTTGGCAATATATTATCAATGAAGACAAGATCAAACCTGAATTCGTTGTAATTACAGAACCTACTTCTTTGAATATCTACAGGGGACATCGTGGAAGAATGGAGATCAAGGTGACAACCAACGGAATAAGTTGTCATGGCTCTGCTCCTGAAAGAGGAGACAATGCAATATATAAAATGGCTCCAATTATCAATGAACTGAAAGCGCTTCATGAAAACTTGATTAGTGATGAGTTTTTAGGAAAAGGTTCTTTGACAGTTTCAGAGATATTCTTTAGTTCGCCATCTAGATGTGCGGTAGCGGATGAATGTAGTATTTCTATAGATAGAAGGTTGACTGCTGGCGAAACCTGGGAATATGCTCTAGAGCAGATAAGAAAGTTGCCTTCTGTCAAATCGGTGGATGCAAAGATTTCAATGTACAACTATGACCGTCCGTCGTATACAGGACTTGTATATCCAACGGAAAGTTATTTCCCTACTTGGGTTCTAGAAGAAGAACATCCGGCGTGTCAAGCGATGGTTAAATCGTATAAAGGTTTATTCGGCGAAGAACCACTAGTCGACAAGTGGACATTCTCGACAAATGCTGTATCGATAATGGGGCGTTATGGTGTTCCTTGTATTGGATTTGGACCGGGTCATGAAGATCAAGCTCATGCTCCAAATGAAAAGACATGGAAAGATGAATTAGTTAAAGCAGCGGCAATGTACGCAGTTTTACCAAAATTATATATTGGTAAATACACAAAATAGGGGGAAATAAAAAATGCAGAGTGTATTCAGAGGAAAACATCTAATCACATTACAGGAATGGACTAAAGAAGAAATCGATACAGTAATTGAAGTATCGAAGGATTTAAAGAAAAATTTTGCAATGGGGGTTCCCACTCCTTATTTGCCGTATCAAACGGGATTTTTAATGTTCTTCGAACAAAGTACAAGAACTAGAAATTCAATGGAAGCAGGCATCGCTCAATTAGGTGGGCATGCAAACTTTTTGGATACTAGTACAATGCAGGTTTCACATGGCGAAGTTGCAAAGGATACAGCTGTAATATTATCTCGTTTCGGACATATGATCGCCTGTAGAAACTGTGAATGGGAAGTTGGAAACAAGTATCTCAGAGATTTAGCAAAGCATTCAAGTGTACCTGTATTAAGCCTTCAATGTGATTTATATCATCCGATGCAAGGATTAGCTGATCTTATGACGATTCAAGAGAAATTCGGAGAAACTAAAAGATTGAAAGTTTCAATTATTTGGGCGTATGCCACAAGTCATAAAAAACCGATTTCTGTTCCTTTGACTCAAACGTTGTTGTTCCCTAGATTTGGAATGGATGTGACACTTGCTTATCCAGAAGGGTACGATTTACCGGATTGGGCTATAGAACAAGCTAAAGAAAATGCACTTAAGCATAATGGAACATTTAGAATCACACATGACATGGAAGAGGCCTTCAAGGGTGCAGACGTTGTAATTCCTAAGAACTGGGGTAGCTGGGTAAATAATACGAGCGATGATGTGGTTGACGATTTGCTTGAATCATATAAATCATGGAAATGTACTGAAGATATGATGGAATTGACAAACTTAAACTCGATATATATGCATGCACTTCCTGCTGACAGAGGAAATGAAGTCGAAAATTCGGTTATCGATGGAGAACATTCTGTTGTTTATGATGAAGCTGAAAACAGAATTCATACTGCTAAAGCAGTTATGACTTTGACAATGGGTGGTAAGTAATATGAGTAAACTAGCGGTTATTGCCATTGGCGGAAATTCGCTTATAAAAAGTAAAGACAAGTCTACAATTGCTGATCAATATGAAGCTATAAAGGAAACAGTAATACATATCGTGGATATCATTGAAGAAGGATATGATGTGGTTGTCACACATGGCAATGGACCTCAAGTTGGATTCATTTTGAGAAGATCTGAACTTGCCCACGAAATGATCGGTATGCATACTGTTCCACTTGTGAATTGCGGAGCTGATACTCAAGGTGCAATCGGGTATCAAATTCAGCAGGCTTTGATGAATGAATTCAAAAGAAGAAATTTGAAAAAATCAGCTATTGCACTTGTTACACAAGTCGAGGTAGATAAAAATGATAAGGCTTTTGATAATCCGATGAAACCGATAGGAAGTTTTTATACTGAAGAAGAATTGAATGAAATCAAAGCAAAGAATCCTGATTGGACATTTATAAATGATGCTGGAAGAGGATATAGAAGAGTTGTTGCCTCTCCAGCACCCCTTAAAATCATTGAATCTGATGCGGTAGTCGGAATGATTGAAAAAAACTATTGTGTTATTGCTGTAGGAGGAGGAGGAATTCCTGTAGTTGAAAATAAAGATGGATTTTACGAGGGCGTCGATGCGGTGATCGACAAGGATTATGCAACCAGTTTGCTTGCAAATCAGTTAGACGCAGATTTATTGATAATATCCACAGGGGTAGAAAAAGTATGCTTGAATTTCGGCAGCAAGAATCAAATAGATCTTAATCAGATTGATATATCAGAACTTAAGAAATATAGAGAAGAGAATCATTTTGCTCCAGGTAGTATGCTGCCAAAAATCAACGCTGTAATCGATTTTATCGATAGAGGTGGAAAAGAGGCTATTATTACTAATCCGGAGAGTTTAAAAGATGCCTTAAATGGGTTGACTGGAACACATATAATGAAATAAAGGTTATTGAAGTGTGTGTTTTAATAGTGAGAATTGGGAAACTTTATTGCCGAACACACACTAAATATAAAAAGAAATTGGCTCTTTCTTATTTAGTGTGGATTTAATCACTTGATATTTTTTACATTTATGGAGATTCGAATTATAATTATGCAAAAGCTTTTGGCAGATCAAATTTTAAATTACCGCATACTAAATAGACC
>JAYENG010000039.1:0-3567 GCA_034721975.1 Bacillota bacterium | reverse complement strand
GTGAAAAGATTGGGTGGACTAGCAGTTATGGTTATTGCGTCACTTATCGGTGCGGCATTTGCAATGATTTTCCAAGGCTATTCATTAACTGAAATGTTGAACTTCATGAACTATGGCTTCACTTCCGCAACAGGTATTGATGAAATTGATGCCTTGCTTAGCAGAGGTGGTCTACAAAGTATGATGTGGACGGTTTCATTAGGCTTTATTGCACTTAGTTATGGTGGAGTGCTGGAAAAAACAGGTATGCTTGATGTGTTGCTTGAGAAAGTCAAAGGACTTGTAAAAACAACCGGTGGATTAGTTTCAACACATGTAGTATCTAGTGTTTTAATTAACCTTTTTTCTGCAAGTCAATATATGGCTATTATTATTCCGGGACGTATGCTGGTTCCTGCTTATAAAGAGAAAAAACTATTACCGCAAGTTTGTTCAAGAGTATGTGAAGATTCAGCTACAGTTACTTCTCCTTTAGTGCCTTGGGGATTATGTGGTGTATTTTTTACAGGAGCCTTAGGTGTTCCAACAATGGAATATCTACCATATGTTTATCTTTCGTTTTTAGCTCCAATTATAACGATAATTTATGCATATACAAATAAATTCATGTTTTTAGAAGGAAGTAGAAAATCTGTTAAAACATATTCAGACAAATCAGAAGTTGGTTAGGTGGTAATAATGGTAAAGGATTCAGTATTCAATAGAAAAACTTATATAAACACACTCGAAACATTGGTTAACATAAAGAGTGAATACTTTCATGAGGAAGAAATACTTGAATATATATATAATCGACTTGTGGAAAAAAATATAAAAGTGGAGATACATGAGTATCATGATGAAGAAATTACGGGATTTAAAGGTAAAAATTTAATTGGTCGCATGGGAAATCCAAATGCAGGGCCAAAAATATTACTGAATGCCCACGTCGATACTGTTAATTTAGTATCGGGGTGGACATATTCACCACATAAAATGACTATAGAAGAAAATAAAGCCTATGGTCTTGGAACTTGTGATATGAAAAGTGGTGTTGCAGCAATACTATTAGCATTGGAAGAGCTATCAACTTATGAATCAGAAATGAAAGGTGAGATAATATTCTCTTTTGTTTCGGATGAAGAAGGGCCTTTTGGGTTAGGTACAAATTATTTAATTCACGACCAACTGATCAACGATGCAGATGTTGCAATTGTAACTGAACCAAGTTCAGCTTTTTCTCAAAAATCATTTCCAAATATTTGCTTGGGAGCAAGAGGCGGAACATCATATAGAGTAGATTTTTATGGAAAAGCGGCACATGCTGCAAATCCTCACTTTGGAATAAGCGCAATAAAAGATGCAGCAAAAGTTATTGAAACAATAGATCAAATTGAGCTTAAGGATGATGGAATTCTCGGAAAAGGTACCAATTGTGTAATTGATTTTAAAGGTGGTGGAGATGCTTGCTCAGTTGCAGATCATGCATACTTTAAAGTATTCAGACATATGGTGATAGGCGAATCGAATGATACTGTATTTGAAGAAATAGATTCGCTGATTCGAGGACTTGATATAAAATCTGATTACAAGATCACATTTAGAAAAGGACCTACTGAAGACTCGGATGGATTTATGCCATATGTTGTTGACCCTAATGATGATTATGTTGAGAAGTTTGTTGAAGTTGTGGCAAATGTATCTGAAAAAGATCCGAATTTTTCATATTTTTCAAGTATAGGAGATTTTAATTATTTAGGGTCGAGGTTGAATATCCCAGTTATTGTTTTTGGTGCTGATGGTGGAAATTATCATAGTGCTGATGAATGGGTAGATATTCCTTCAGCGGTCACATTGACAGAAGCTGTATATGAGTATCTTGTTGAAATGTTACTTTAATAAGGTGAAGACTGACGGTTTCTGTCAGTCTTTTTTATATAAAATGATATAATGATTATATCTTAAAAAAAATGGAGGAATTAGCTTGAAAGCAGATATTATAATTTATAATGGAATAATTCATACAATGAAAAAAGAGGATGATATCTATAAGTGGATGGCAATTCAAGATGGGAAAATCATTGAACTGGGAAATGAGGAATCGTATGATTCTTTAATTGCAAATACAACTGAATTAATAAACTTGGATAGGCGTACTGTTATTCCCGGTATGTATGATTGTCATGTCCATTTAGTGCAGTCTGGACTGAATTCTGAAGGATTAGATTTATTAAATGTAAAATCAATTAATGAACTGCTTAATTTAATAAAAAACAAAGCAAAAAATTATCCACTGGGGCAACTGATAAGAGGATATCATTTTGATGTTACGAAAATAGAAGAAAAAAGATTTCCAACTCGTTATGAATTAGATAGTGTCAGCCCAGAACACCCAGTCTGGATTAATAGTATTGAATACCACACCAGTGCAATTAATAGTTTAGCACTAAACATTGTAAATCTACCATATAACATTGATGGCATAAAAAGAGATGAACGCAGTTTACCTTTAGGTTATTTCACAGGGAAAGCCAGTGCTTACATTAGAAATCGTCTTTTAGCAGGAATTGACGACTTAACAAGAGAAAGAGGAGTACAGTGGACAATATGCCAAGCAATTAAAAAGGGAATTACTACAATAAACGCCATGGAAGGCGGGTTTACTTTTCATGAAAACGATGCAAAATTTGTTGCTAAAAACAAAAAGAGATATCCGATAGATATTCGTCTTTTCTATCAGTCGTTTGATTTAGAAAAAGCTGCTATTATTGATTCAGATAGCATAGGTGGTGATATTTTCATAGATGGTGCATTCAATTCGAGAACAGCTGCAATATCTAAAAAATACAATGATATGGATACCTATGGAAATCTATATTTCAATCAAGATGAATTAAATTATTTTGTATCAAATGTAATAAATAATGGTTATCAATTAGCATTGCATGCAATAGGAGACAGAGCGATCGAACAAACCCTTAATGCATATAGCGATGCATTGAATGAAAATAAATATACTGATCATCGCTGTAGGATTGAACATTTTGAACTTGCAACCGAAGAGCAAATCAAAAAAGCTAAAGAATTAAATTTGATTATCTCGGTGCAACCAGCATTTGAATACTATTGGGGACATAAAAAAGGTATGTATGAAAGACGTTTAGATTCTTCGTTAAGTATAAGGACTAATAATTTCAGAAAAATGATAGATCGAGGATTAATACTATGCGCCGGTTCCGATAGTGATGTAACTGAAATAAATCCTATTTTGGGAATTCATGCTTCAGT
Source organism: Bacillota bacterium (assembly GCA_034721975.1). Lineage (GTDB taxonomy): Bacteria > Bacillota > Clostridia > Peptostreptococcales > Acidaminobacteraceae > DAOURC01. Next base: position 300 of record JAYENG010000039.1, on the reverse strand, counting down.
CAATCATCCTAAATCACAACATAGTATAAAAGTTTATGAGGCGCTTGAAATGTTTACAAAAAATGCAGCGTATGCATCGTTTGAAGAAACGCTTAAAGGCAGTTTAGAGATTGGAAAATTGGCTGATTTTTGCATTCTCAGTGAAAATATTTTTGAAATTGATTCAAAAGATATTAAAACTGTTAAAGTTTCCGGGACATATAAAGAAGGAAATGCGATATATTGTGCTGACGATGTAGTGATTGAGGCGAATTCTATTGAATAATTTATTAACCATATATTTTACTGGAGAACCAAAAT
>JAYENG010000038.1:0-3581 GCA_034721975.1 Bacillota bacterium | reverse complement strand
CTCTGTAAAAGTCTCTACTTTTACAGAGAAAAAAACTTGTACTACAACTGATGAAAATGGAAACATAATAACAGAAATAAAAACCATAAATAAAAGAATAAAAACAATTTACGTAGACTGTTTAGCTACAGATGAAATGGCAAGTATTTATAATTTTGATAAGACTCAATTAAGAGTGCTAGAAGAAATGAAAAAAAGTGGTTTAACGATAGCTAAATAATATTTTTTGCAATGCTTATGCAATTGTTAGGAGGAACTAGATGAATCAAATGATATTAATTTTAATTATTATTATAGTTTGTGTTGTTGGTGGATCCACAACACTTGTATTAATGAAAAAAAGTAAAAAACAAAAGCAAACAGAATTAAGCAGTAATCAAATAACAGCCAATGAATTTATAAATGTAAAAGATATTGAAGACCGTTTCCTTTATACAAGGGACGGTCAAATTATTATGTATATTAAGATTAATCCTATAAGTATAGATTTGTTTTCAGACAGTGAAAAAGAGCAAATGTGTAGGGTATTAACAGCTGAGTTATCAAGTGCAAGAAAACCTTTTAAATTTCTAGCAGTATCAAGACCTGTTGACATCTCGCCGCTGATTAATGAATATACACAGTTGTTATCTGAAACCAATGATCAAAAACAAAAGGAACTGCTTAGAAATGAAATGATGGTAATGAGTAACTATGCTATATCTGGTGAAGTAATTGAAAGACAATTTTATATTATGCTTTGGGATAAATATCAAGAGAATATTGAGAAAGATCTTTTAAAAGAGTGTAGAGAGTTTGTTAATAAATTTGAAAGTGGAAATATTGTTTGTGAAATTCTTAAAGAACAGGAGATTGTAAGACTTTGTAATCTTATTAATAATCCTGCTTATGTGCATGTTGAGGACATAGAGATTGAAAAAACTATTCCAGTACTGATAAAACAGTAAAATTAAAGTTGGTTTTTAAAATAATATTTGAATATGCAATTAATTAACCAAGGTACTTAAAGGATAAAGTGTATAAGAATTCAACGTCAGAAATTCTGACTAAATACGTTGCATTTTCTATCAATTGATTGTATAATTAAGTCAAGAGGTGAGATATATGAGAACTATTTATGAAAGATTAAGAAATTATAGAAAGGCTTTAGGTCTTTCACAACACTATGTAGCAGAGCAACTTGGAGTTGCTAGGACTACTATTACTGCAATTGAATCTGGTGAGAGAAATATTATCGCAGAAGAATTAGATCAATTTTCAAATATATACGGTGTTACTGTAGATAGGATTCTTCATGGAACAAAATCAGAAGATGCAGAAGTAATTATGTTTGCAAGAACATTCTCAACTTTATCTGATAATGATAAGAAAGAGATTATGAATTTGATAGATTTTAAGAAGCAATTAAAGGAGTCGATGGTATAGATGCTGGGTGATTATAATTATGAGGAGTATTATGATACACCTCAGCAGTTAGCAAAAAAAATTATCAATAAGCTGCGAGAAAAACATGAATTAACTTTCCCAATTGATCCTTTTGAGTTATTGTCTATGAATGGTGTTGTATACCAATTTAAAGACTTTAAAGAGCTTGAAGGGATTTATATTGTACCAGATGATGCTGAAGATATCCCAGTCGTAGGTATAAATGTTAATAGACCGACTACAAGACAAAGGTTCACTGCATCACATGAATTATGTCATCATATAAAGGATCAATCAAATAGAGCTTGCCCAATTAATGGTGCAAAAAAGGATAAGATTGAGAAGTTTGCAGATCAATTTGCATCTGAGTTGTTAATGCCAAGAGATTATTTTGAGGTTGAAACTAAAAAGTATATTAAAAATGGTTTTGTTAACTTTGATGATGCATTGAAGTTATCGATACAATTTGGTGTAAGTTTTGAATCTTGTATATTTACACTTGCTTATAGGTGCCATTTGATTGATGGTGATACATCTTCAAAAGAAATTAAGAAGAAAATTCGAAAGTATAAACCAGATAAAAAACGGTTAGAACTTGGTCTTGGATCTTTTGAACCTTTGATGAGAGAGCAAATAATCAACTCATACAAGTATTTTTTTGAATATGATATGAATTTTATTTGGCACAAGTTCAAAAATGATTATATATACAATGAAAATAGAATTGAAGGTAGTAAAATTGATAAAGATCTAGTTTCGGAAATAATTACAGATTTACGACTGCATAAACAAGATAGTGAGTATTGTACAGTGAAGCTTCAGGATGTTATTGAAACTGCAGGGCAATCAGCTCTTTATGATTATATTTTTGAAACTGAAGATTCTATAACGGCCTTTTCTATTTTGAAGCTTCATAAAATGCTGTATAAATATTCACCATTCCCTGAAGCTGCTGGATCGTTTAGAGAAACAAATAATTTTGTAACGAATTCGAAATTTGAAACGACTGATTATAAAGAAATTATAAGTGAAGTACTTAAGGTAGATTTATCTGTAAAAACTTTAATTTCTGAAAAGAATTTAATTTCTGTAGCTGAGTTTATTGAGAAAGCAATTATCATTCATCATAGACTTACTGTGATTCATCCGTTTCATGATGGTAACGGCCGTATATCAAGAATATATTTAAATTGGTTATTTAAATACAAAGGATTACCACCGGTTTACCTGAAATTTGAAAGTAAGGAGCGTTATTATGCAGCGCTACAGCAAGCTGATTTGGAACAGGACTATGATCCTTTAAAAGAAGTATTCTTTACGGAAATTATTAGAACGATGATACAGCTATATGATGGTAGAAGAATTTTTGAGGAGTAAGATTATGCTAGATACTAAACCGATACTATTAATTTTAAAAGCAATAAAAATCCTTAAAAAATATATGTAATGTAAATAATTAATGAAATCATAAAAAAATAATCACAACGGTTAAGTTGTGGTTATTTTTTTACCCCAAAAGGAGGCAAAACCCATGAAAAAACAACAAACTAAAGCAACAAATATCAACAATACCCTATTAAACATAATAACTCCAATAGGGCTAGAAATAAAAAGAAACAGCCTAATCATTGGTGAAAACACAGGTAGAGTCTATGGTATAGTCAAATACCATCAAAAAGTAGATTTTGGCTGGCTATCAAAAATTACTAATATTCCAGGAACAGTAGTCGGAATTACCTTTATTCCAATTGACAACGGTGAATTTATATCTGGACTTTCAAGAAGTATTATTCAGCATCAATCTATGGCTGAAACAGCTAAAGATCCATTATCTCAGCAAAGAGCAGAAAGAGCTGCTATTGACGGTGAAAAAATAATGCTACAGATTGATAAAGATGGTGAAACAGTTGGTACTATAATCATATCTATTATGGTTATGGCACGAGATGAATCAACATTTAGTAAAATATGTAGAAAAACTGAAAGCGTTATTGCAACAAATAAATGTAAATCAAGAGTCATGGCAAACCTACAAGAACAAGCTTTTAAAAGTGTATCACCATACCATACACTTGATGAATCAATAGAAGAAGTATTAAAAAGAATAATGCCAATGAGTAGTTTTATTGGTGGTTTCCCTTTTTCATCAAGTGGAT
>JAYENG010000037.1:0-3584 GCA_034721975.1 Bacillota bacterium | reverse complement strand
AGTTTTTTATTCAAGGTAAAATATGCAAAGGAATAGAATCTTTTTTGAAATATGATAGGAAAACTGTGTATACATGCTTATCCGATCAAGAAAAGAACAATTTTTTCACAGTCATCAACTGTATTGTTGACAAAATCGATAAAAACGCTTAAAATTGGGCATATAAGACGAAAATTCGGCGGTGGTTATGACGAAAGTTTTTAAATGGGAAACTATAAGTAAAATAACTGAATATATCAGCGATGGATTACAAATTGTGGATTATGAGGGAAAACTTATATTTTGTAATAGAAAATCTGCTATGCTTGACGATATCGCTATAATGGACGCGTTGGGGAAACATATTACTGAAATTTACCCTTCATTAGATGAAAGCAACAGCACGATACTGAAAGTATTAAAAACCGGAGAGCCTATTCTTAACTTGGAACAAAAATATACAACATATCTAGGCAATGAAATAAATACGATCAACTCGACTATTCCTTTGCACGATTCAAAAGGAGAGATTATTGGCGCTGTTGAGATTTCCAAGAATATTACTGACATGAAAAAATTATCCGAACGGGTTGTAGATTTGCAAAAGGTTGTTTTAGGATCGGAAGAAAGGTTTACGGAAGATAAACCGTTATATAAATTTGAAGATATTATCACTGAAGATCCTTGTATGATAAAGATGATTTCTAGAGCTATGAAAGCGGCTATGACAGATGCTTCGGTTTTAGTCGTTGGAGAGACCGGAACCGGCAAGGAACTTTTGGTTCAGTCTATTCACAATAGCAGTTATAGAAAGAACAAACCTTTTATTGTTCAAAACTGTGCTTCTCTTCCGGAGAGTCTGCTGGAAGGTATATTGTTCGGCACATTGAAAGGCGGATTCACGGGTAGTATCAACCGACCTGGGCTGTTTGAAATTGCTAATGACGGAACTTTGTTTTTAGATGAGATAAATTCTATGCCAAATCAACTTCAGACAAAGATATTAAGAGTGATTCAAGATGGTAAATTTAGAAGAATAGGTGATACGAGAATTAGAGAAGCTAATGTAAGAATAGTTGCAGCTGTCAATGAAGACCCTTTTGAAGCGATTAAAAATGGGAATCTAAGGAGAGATTTGTTCTATAGGCTTAATACAATAACTTTGAACCTGAATCGTCTAACTGAGAGAAGTGGTGATATAGAGGTTCTTACTAAGTATTTTGTCGATAAATTCAATAAAAAGTATTTTAAAAAGGTAAAGGGAATCACAAAAGATGTTATGGAGATCTTTGATAATTTTGCATGGTTGGGAAATGTCAGAGAACTTGAACATGTGATCGAAGGAGCCATAAGTTTGATAGAAGGAGAATGGATTACTGCTAATGATATCCCGGAATATCTTAAAGAGAGCAAGAGACGTGTCGATAATCATGATTTAAATCTAAGAAAAAGATTATCGGCGGTAGAAGTCGACTTGATAGAAGAGGCTATGAAGATGTCGGAAGGGAATATATCAAAAGCGGCTTCGCTGCTAAATATTCCAAGACAAACGCTACAATATAAGTTGAAAAAGAGTGGTGCCGAAAACTAGGCGCTACTTTATTTATTTTTGCATTAAAACAGCCTATATGCAGTGATTTTTATGGCACGATAATTGCATTAATAATAGATGGAAATATCATGGAGGTGTTTTTATGAAAAAAGGATGTAAATTCGGGACACATAGAGTTATTGAGCCGAAGGGCGCACTACCTCAACCGGCAAAGAAAATCGACAACACTATGGAGATTTATGACAACGAGATTTTAATTGATGTTAAGACGCTCAACATCGATTCAGCAAGTTTTACACAGATTAAAGGTGAAGCAAATGGCGATGTTGAAAAGATTAAATCTATTATGATGAATATCGTCAAGGAAAAAGGGAAGCATCAAAATCCTGTTACTGGATCTGGTGGAATGTTGATAGGAACTGTTAAGGAAATAGGAGACGCTATAAAAGAAACAACTGATTTAAAAGTTGGGGACAAGATCGCAACCTTAGTTTCTCTTTCACTTACACCACTTGTAATAGAAGAAATTTTAGAAGTTAGAATAGATATCGATCAAGTTGATATTAAAGGACAAGCGATATTGTTTGAATCTGGAATTTATTCAAAAATTCCAACTGACATCTCGGAGAATCTTGCATTATCTGTGCTTGATGTTGCAGGTGCTCCAGCTCAAACAGTGAAATACGTTAAAGAAGGCGACACGGTTTTAGTTATCGGTGGTGCTGGAAAATCAGGTATGCTTTGTTTATATGAAGCAAAAAAAATAGCTGGACCGAGTGGCAAGGTTATTTGCTTGGCTCATAGTGAAAGAAGCATAGGCAAAGTAAAAAAAGCGAATTTGGCTGATGAAATTGTTATCGCCGATGCTACAAAACCGGTAGAGGTTTACAGAATGATAAGTGATTTAACCAATGGAGAAATGGCTGATGTTACAATAAATTGTGTAAATGTCGACAATACTGAGATGACAAGTATTTTATCAACTAAAGATGACGGTTTGATTTACTTCTTCTCTATGGCTACAAGTTTCACTAAAGCTGCCTTAGGAGCTGAAGGTGTTGGAATGGATACAACTATGATTATCGGGAATGGTTATACTAGAGGGCATGCAGAAGTGGCGCTTCAAATTATGCGCGATAGTCAAGTGTTAAGAGAAATTTATACTGAACTATATGCTTAGGAGGCGTAAAAAATGAGACATTTTTCAGAAGTAGAACTTTATAAAGATGTTAAACAAGAAGAGTGGGATAGTTGGGAATGGCAAGTTAGAAATAGAATCGTAGATGTAGCAACTCTAAAAAAAGTAGTAAATATCACTGATGTAGAAGAAGATGGAATCAATAAGACGTTAGAAATGTTAAGAATGGGCATTACGCCGTATTATGCATTGTTGATGGACGAAAATGATCCGAAATGCCCAGTGAGAATGCAGGCGGTACCTACAATTTATGAAACACATAAAGCGGCTTCAGATATGGACGATCCGCTTCATGAAGATGAAGATTCTCCAGTTCCTGGATTGACTCATCGTTATCCTGACAGAGTATTGTTTTTAATTACTGATCAATGTTCTATGTATTGTAGACACTGTACAAGAAGAAGATTTGCAGGTCAAAATGACACAGGAGCGCCTGTAGACAAAATCGATGCGGCGATTGAATATATAAGAAACACACCACAAGTAAGAGACGTGCTTCTTTCTGGTGGAGATCCACTTTTAGTATCTGATGATAGATTAGAATATATCATAAGAAAATTAAGAGCTATTGAACATGTTGAAATCATCAGAATCGGTTCGAGAGTGCCTGTTGTCATGCCTCAAAGAATCACTCCTGAGCTTGTAAATATGCTTAAAAAATATCATCCGATTTGGTTGAATACACATTACAATCATTCGAAAGAAATAACACCTGAATCTAAAAAAGCGATTGCATTGTTAGCTGATGCTGGAGTGCCTCTAGGAAACCAATCGGTTCTTTTAAGAGGAATCAATGACAGTGTTACTGTAATGAAGAAATTAGTTCACGATTTAGTGAAAATAAGAGTTAGACCT
>JAYENG010000036.1:0-3622 GCA_034721975.1 Bacillota bacterium | reverse complement strand
ATATGAGCTATCTGATGTTATTCTTTTTTGCGTTTTTTCTTATCGATAAAGAACAACACGACTGGGTGTATGCTTTTGTATTTGTAAGTGCGTTAGTAATGGCGACAGTTGGATTATCACAGTATTTTAAGCATGATATATTTGCAACTGCGTGGTTTCAATATTTGATAACTCCATCAGAATTTAAGTCTGTAGGCGGACAAATAAGTTTAAATACATCTTTAAATGCAGTTTACGGCACTTTATATAATCCTAATTATATGGGATCGTATTATGCATTGATAATACCGATGCTTGTATCGGGAATACTATATTTTACAAATCACATAGCGAAGATAGGATTTGCAAGTTTGTTAATTGTTTCATTGTTATTGTTGTTGGCATCACATTCCTCAGCTGGCATAGTGGGGATACTGGGAGCGATAGGTGTATTTTTATTGCTGAGGATGTCGATGTTGAATAAAAAAATTGTAATTGGAATGCTTGGTGTAGTGCTGATATTTTCATTAATTACTTGGAGTGAAATAGATAGGTTTACAAATGATATAATAAGATCATTTATTACTAAAGGAAATATAGAAATCGAGAGTTTTGAAATTATAGACAATGAATTGTTCGTTGAAATGAATGAATTAGGTAAAGATTTCAGTGTGAAATACGATTATGAAGATTATAAACCGCATCTTTATGATTCGGATCATAGACTGATGCAAATGAATAGATTTGAAAACACAGGCGAGTATTATCCGATTAATAAAGAATTTCAATTCATTACAATCAATTCCAATCCTGCGGGTATGACTTTAAGATTTTATCCTTTAAGAGAAGTGGAAAACGAAGATGGAATGAAAGAACTGCAGATCAGTGATATTGTGAAAGTAAGACCGGTAGATAAAGAAGTTCTCAGTGAGAACGAAGTGCTTGTCCATTTGGCTACTGTGAAATTTGCAAAGACAAATCGGAGAGTGATAAGCGTTAAATCAGATGGAAATTTAATGATGTATACTTTTGGTGAAAATTATGCTGAAAAACTAACACCTGCCGAGTCGATATTTTTTAAAGAATATGAACATGCGGGAAGTGGAAGAGGGTATATTTGGTCTAGGTCGCTGCCGCTTATTAAAGATTATATGGTTATCGGTGCCGGCCCTGATGTGTATGCATATGTCTTTCCTCAAGAAGATTTGATAGGTAAGATGAATTATATGAGCAATGCATATATACTTGTAGATAAACCGCATAATACATATTTGCAGATTGCCATCAATACAGGATTTGCATCATTAATAGTTTTTTTATCAGCTTTGGGGTTATTTCTCATCACAAGCATCAAATTTATCAAAGGTAGAGACAATATGCTTTTAGCTGGTATTTTCTATAGTGTTACAGCGTTTATCTTTACCAGCTTTTTCAACGACAGCGTGGTTTCAATAGCACCTATGTTTTGGCTGATGTTTGGATTGGGAGCTAATATAGTAATAGACTTAAAATAATATAGAAAAAAATCTGTAATTTTTAGAGAATATAGTGTAATATAAGATAAGATATTACATATTTTTTGCAATATGGGGTGAGCATAGTGAAAAAAACAAGAAAACAGTTCTTTATCATATTGATTGTATTGCTGATTATCAGTTCTAGCAATGTTTTTGCCGATACCATCAAAGTGGGCATTTATGAAGGTATGCCTTTGGTAGGGGTCGATGAAGAAGGTGTTCCCAGAGGCTTTTTTGTCGATGTTTTTAATTATATCGCAGATAGAGAAAATTGGGATATATCTTATGAATTCGACACCTTCGCCAACAATTTGATAAAAGTGGAAAATAGCGATATCGATATTCTTTTAAATGTAGCATGGTCAAAAACGAGAGCGGAAAAATATTTATATAATGAAGAGATAATCTATTCCAACTGGGGACAGGTGTATTCAAATACCAGCGAAGAGATTAATTCGTTTATAGACTTGAAAGGGAAAACCATCGGCGTAGAAAAAGGAGATATCCAATATGTCGGCGATTTTGGAATTAAAAACACTCTTGAAAGTTTTGCTGTCGATGTCAACTACAGAGAGTATTCTGATAGAATAGAAATGTTTAAAGACCTTGAAGATAACAAGATAGATGGAGGAGTAGTGAGTAGAGTATTCGGTGAATATTATGAAACGAATTACGACATAATACCGACACCTATACAGTTCAATCCTATAAAAAATAAAATTATTACAGGAGAAGTGAAAAATCAATATATTTTAGATAAAACAGATGAATATTTACTAGAGATGAAGAGTGATCACAATTCTATTTATCACACTGCTTTAAACAGTTTTTTAAGCAGTGTTGCAAAACCTGGGATATCTAAAACAACAAAAGGTTATATTTTAACGATGTTGATAGCTTTAATGCTATCGATTTTAGCGGTTGTAATCAGTCGCAAGCAACTTGCCAAGAAAAAGAGAGAGAGTGAAAGACAAGATACACTGCTTAGAAATTTGACAACTGATTATTCAAAGCTGAGTTTTATTAAAACAATTGAAAAATTATTTGATGGATTTGTCGAACAATTGAAGTATATTATGGATATGGATAAGGTTGAAGTAGTTGTTATTATAAAAGGCGGCGAGAATTATATATTGGACACTGAAAAATTCATTGAAGGAAGTTGTAAAGAGTTTGCTGGAGAGAATATAGATAAGGTGAAATTCAAATACATAGATAAAGAAATTTTAGATGAATTTATTTTATGTGGAGAAGAAATAAAATTTTATGATAACTTCATATTGGTAGGATTTATGAGTTCTTATAAACTACCTGGAATTATTTATATCGAAAACGGCAACAAAAATGTTGATAAAAAAATTCTGAGTGTATATATACTCGGTGTTATGCTTAGTCAAAGGACGATTATCACAAATATTACAAAAGAAAAAGAGCAGAAAAAGTTGATGATTGCATTAGGTGAATTAATTGAAAAAAGAGATAAAAATACTTCGAATCATGTAATGAGAGTATCTTTAGCTACTAAATTGTTAGCCGAAGAATGTGGTTATTCAAATGAAGAGCTTTATAATATTGAAATTGCGTCTTCGCTTCATGATATTGGAAAAATTTTGGTGCCGGACAGTATATTGAACAAGCCCGGAAAGTTGACTGCTGAAGAGTTTGAAATCATTAAAACCCATGCAACTGATAATTTTAAAATTTTCGAAGACTTTGAATTGAATTTATTCAGCTCAGTTCATAATGTTGTAAGGCATCATCATGAAAACTGGAATGGAACAGGATATCCGGACGGACTGAAGGGAAAGGAGATTCCGCTTGATGCAAGAATTGTTTCGGTGATTGATGTATTCGATGCTCTTATGCATGAAAGAGCATATAAGGATGCGTGGCCTATAGAGGAATCATTGGAGTTTATTGAAAGTAGCAAGGGAATAAAATTCGACCCTGAATTAGTAGATAGTTTTATGAGTATCAAGAATCAGATATTTGAAATATTTGAAGAGTATCCAGAATTTAAAAATAAACTAAAATTGCAATGACAAATTGAACTAATTTTCAACTGTAAAAATATGTATGCCTATTATTGATATATTTCATAGAGTTCATCATCAAAGGCTTCATCT
>JAYENG010000035.1:0-3632 GCA_034721975.1 Bacillota bacterium | reverse complement strand
TAATCTTTTTCAGCATCATCGATAGCTTTTTGCTTAGGGATGACTTTCGTCCCTTTTACAGGTGTTGTAGTTATTTCAAAATACTTATAGTACTTTTTTTCATTCTCTGGTTTGCGTTTTCCGGTGGTTAGTTCTTCCTCTAACCAATCTAATAAACTATTGAATTTCTGTTCATGCTCAAGAGCTTTTTCACCGTTGTAATAAATATGAAGATATATTCTGCGCTTATCTTTAATAACATCACCTTTGTAGGGGCGCTTTTGTGTATAATCCCATGAAATCATAGATGTATGTGTGTGAAGTTGGTAGGTTGAGTTGTAGTTAGATCTTGTTCTAATGATATGGCTAACTTTATCCAATTCTTTACGGACAAATTTCAAAGATACTTTGGTTGCCAATAAGAATTTCAGATGATTTTTATATAGCTCATTTACATTGTTTTCACTATAAAAACCACGGTCCATTACTAATTTCACTTTGCTATAGCCTAGAACGTCCATATCAGCAAGAAGATTTTTTAAAGTTTTTACATCAGGTATGTTCCCAGGGAGTTTTCTGTAATAAAAAGGCAGATTGGACGTTTCACCAAATAATAAAGCAAGATTAATTTGTGCTAATGGATCATGATCCTTATTCTTTCCATACTTAACTTGTTTTAACGATTCCGAGTAAGAAGAGATGCTTGTTGTATCATAGGCCCAATATTCATTTTCAGTTCGACGTTTTCCCTGAAGTCTAAAGAACTGTTCTTTACTTTCTTGAGTTATGGATGAAAATAGTTCGCTACTTCGTTGTGATGGAATATTTTTCCCGTAAGGATGCTTATGTGTGTGATCCCATTTAGTAAAGCGACTTAATGGATTCCTGTCTTCGAGAATCAGATAGTACGCAATGGATAATATTTTCTTATAGGTGTCTGGGAAACAGATTTTTAGGTCCTTGGTAATGCCGAGGTTATCTCCTATCGCATCAAACAGATAAGTCGCACCATAAAAACTATGTTTAACTTGTGTTGTTGGAACCGGTCCTTGTTTAATAGGGAATTCAGGTTGCGGTTTACTGAAACGTTTTGAAGGGATAATGTTACCAACTTCATCTAGTTTACCGATACAAATACGTTTGCTTCTTGATTGTTGCTTTTCTTTATCCCAATAGTTCTCTGATTTATATACATAAGTTGTACCATTTTTCTTGTTTTTTACATATACAATAGCCATTTGAAATACCCCCGTCAACGTTATAATTATAACATGTTCCAGGTAGTTTTGCAAGTGTCAACAAGGGGTAAACAGCTTTAAATCATAGGTTTGAAGCATTCCACGTTATAATTTGTTCGGGAATACAGGCTATTTGTTGTAGAAAGAAATCGTTTTTCTAGAATAGAGATACGTATCTAAAATATCGCTTATACTGTCAGGGTTATAAACGCTTACAGGATATACATCTACACCTAATGCGATTTCTTCTATTTCATTGATTTTTTTCATCTATGTCATTACATAAGTCTGATTTCGTCAAAAGGACTACCGGCATAGCACCACTGTCCCAAGCAATAGATAGGTATCTTTCGAGTCTTTTAATATTGTAGTTGTGATTTACCGATATGCATATGAATATCGTATCGATGTTTGTTGTAATAATTTGTTCGTCTGATTTTTTGCCAACTGCTTGTTTAGATAGTATGCTGTATCTAGGAAGAATATCCGTAATTCTAGTAATTTTGAATCTCCTGCATGTTCGATGACAATCCAATCTCTTATAGCTGGAAAATCGCTTCTCTCGGTTGAGAGGTTCATCATTTTGCCGTTTATAATGCCGTTGTAAATTCCTTTATCCCATATTAATTTATATGAGATGGATGAGAAAGTCCTCATTTCATTAAATCATTCATTTTCTTTTCCTCCGCTTAATTGATTTTGGGCATAAAAACACCCTGAAATGTTATTGTATCACTTCAGGGCAATAATAAACGTTGAAAAATTGATGTTGTTAAATAAACACCTGAAGTGACGATTTCAATATTTGATTAGATATTTTATTAAGATTAAACATAAGACATCACTCCTTTTACTTGTAATTTATTCATTTTGATTATAGCATAGGGTTTGAGAAAATAAAAAATGATTTAAATTTAAGTTTAGGATGGATACAAATGAAAAATAATAAACAATATAAAAATAAAAAGAATGTTAAAAAGCAAACTGGACAAAAAAGCGAACCTGTTGAAGTTAAATGTATAGCTTCGGATGAATCTGGAAGAGGATTGATTGAATATGAAAATAAACGCATTTCGATTCCGTATTTGATAGAAGGTGAAAAGGCCTTGGTTCGTATATCGAAACAGGGGAAACATACGAATGCAAAGATAGTATCTATAAAAGAAAAGTCAAAGAACAGAGTAGAGCCTAAGTGTAAATATTTTTATGAATGTGGAGGGTGTCAACTTCAGCATTTGAGTTATGAAGCACAGTTGTCATTGAAAGAAAATTACGTGAGGAATCTGATGAAGTCTTTTGGAAAGGTGCAAAACATTATTTCTATGGAAGATCCATATAATTATAGAAATAAGGTTAATTCTGCATTTGCATCAACAAGGGATAGAGAAATTGTTTCTGGATTCTATAAGGAGTTCTCTCACGATATAATACCTATTGAAAGATGTATTATCCAAGATGAAAGAGCAGATAAAATATTGAAAACGATAAGAGAACTAGTCAAATCTTTTAAAATCAAACCTTATAAGGAAGATTATCACGAGGGATTTTTAAGACATGTATTGATTAAGACTGGTTTTAAAAGCAATCAAATAATGGTTGTATTTGTTGTTTCGAATAAAATTTTTCCTTCAAAGAACAACTTTATGAAAGTATTGCGTGAAAAACACCCGGAAATATCTACGATCATTATGAATATCAATAATAAAAGCACTAGTGTTGTTTTAGGAAATAATGAAACGGTCGTATATGGAAAAGGTGTAATTGAAGATACACTTTGTGGATTTACTTTTCAAATATCCGCAAAATCTTTTTATCAGATAAATCCTGTTCAAACAGAAAAACTTTACAATAAAGCAATTGAATTTGCTGATTTAAAAGGCAACGAGGTAGTTCTTGATGCCTATAGCGGCATCGGAACGATTTCTTTGATAGCGAGCAAGAAGGCAAGTGAAGTGATAGGTGTGGAGATAAATAGAGATGCAGTTCAAAACGCTATAAAAAATGCAAGAATAAACAAAGTGAAGAATGTAAAATTCTATCAAGGCGATGCAGGAGAATTCATGATGGCTTTGGCTAAGGATAAAATTCACATTGACACTGTTTTTATGGATCCGCCAAGAAACGGCAGCGATGAGAAATTTTTATCTTCCATAGCAAGTCTCAAACCAAAAAAAATAGTATATATCTCTTGCAACCCAACAACTCAATCTAGGGATTTAAAATACTTGACGAGTAGAGGATATAGAGTGGGTAAGATTCAACCTGTAGACATGTTCCCTCACACTTCTCATGTTGAAGCCGTAACACTACTTACGAAGTAAGCAGGTGTACGTCTCATGCAAAGGCTGCCCAAGAGAAAAGCGATTGGATGCAGACGACTGCTGAGTGTTGCTCACTACTAGTTAAGAATAAGTA
>JAYENG010000034.1:0-3664 GCA_034721975.1 Bacillota bacterium | reverse complement strand
CTCCTTCGGAAAACGACTCTGTTAAATATTATACAGACTTATGTGTGAAAGAACTATTTAAGAATTCGTAAAATTCATAAATATCCCTTTAAATCAATGCTTATCCTTAGAATAAGAATAAAAGCTCCCATTATTGGTATATTAATAATAGAAGCATTCCCTTATTTGTTTTATGGAGTTGATGATAATTCATTTCCTTTAAGGAGAGATTCAGATGCGTTTGAATAATAGCTTTGATGAAGTAATTGAGAAGAAAAAACATATTATGCTATTGATAATGTCTTTCTTAATATATATTTGGTCTGCAATCAATCCAAATAGTTATCTTGTATGGTTTTTAAATACAATTCCAACCTTGATGCTTGTAAGTATTGTGATTCTGACCTACAAGAAATTTACATTCAGCACATTTGTCTATTTTATCATCTTTATCCATGTCACAATTTTACTTATCGGCGCCAAATATTCTTATCAACTCAATCCTTTTTTCGACAAATTGACTGAGATTTTCGACTTCAGTAGAAATCATTACGACCGCGTAGGTCACTTCGCTCAAGGATTGACTCCTGCGCTGATGGCGAAAGAATTGCTTTTAAGAATGGGCTATATGAAAAGAAGCAAGATGTTTTATTTCATCATCATGTGTATCGCTTTAGCGATAAGCGCCTCATATGAACTGTTTGAATTTTTATTTGCGAAGATATCCAATTACCCTATAGAATTTGTACTTGCTTATCAAGGAGATGTATGGGACACTCAGTGGGATATGATCATGGCATTATCCGGCGCTTTAACCGGTCTGATAATATTAGGTCCGTTGCATGATAAATATATAAAAAGGATGGATAAGTGAACTGTTATTAAATTTATTTATCCATCGACACCTTCAAATTCCACATTTTCTTGTTCCAGTCTACAATTGTGTTTTATCATGTACTCGATTAGTTCATGAAATTGAGAATATTTATTTTCAACAACCATTACTTTTAATTTTTTCTTATATTTATTTGAATAACCATTCCATTTGTTTCTATATTTTTCCAACGTTTCAACGTCCATAAGATACGATTTTACTAAAGGATGCATTTTCTGTAGCGTTAGAAATATTCTAAATCCTCCAATGTCTATGTCCGACCAATGATAATAATCAAATTTTGGATATTTTAAAAATATTTTTTTAAAGAAAATCCTTTTCTCTCTTCCAGCAAAACCGCCATGATATATAACTAATGTATCTTTCAACTTCTCTCTAACCGCCATTTCGTAATTTGCTCTATTCTCGACAAATAACACCTTGTTGACTTTACATTCGATGTCCTGAATTTGTAGCACTGTGCTCCCATTTATTATATTTCCATTATCGATAATTGAAAAATCTATCCATTGATTTTTTATTTTGAGTTTTAACTGCCCACTCCATTCAATTTGTTCCGGATTATTTCTTATTCCTATGTAATCAAGTGCATATTCTTCTTCAGTTACCTCAGAAAAATTTACAATGATCCACATTAATTTATTCCTTATTATGCTTCTAAAATATTTTGAATCATTATAGACAATTGAGCTGAAATAACGTTCATGCCAGTATTCACCATAGTGATTGTCTAAAAAAATCAAGGTGTTGATCATCTCAGAACTTCTTTCTACATTTTCCAGCAGATAAGGGCTTACTGTTTTTTGTCTTTCATATTTATCCAAAACCGCATCTTTAAATGTATTCATCCAAAGATAATTCTTGAATTCTGTAGTTTTTAACAATTTATATATACTATAGTTTTTATCATGCTTAGAAATTCTTCCGAGTTTAATATAGACAAAATCAATGGCATCTCTATTTAAAAATATTTTTTTTAAAATATATCCTTCTTCGAAATCTACCCAATCCACCTTGATATAACCCTCATCAATTAATTCATTGACTGCTTCAAAAAAAGGTTCTTTTTCATTATAATTTTCAAAATCAACAGCGCTAAAATCATCTTCATTGAGTTGAGTCCGTCTTTTAGAGGATCTTTTTTTGTAAGCTTTGCTTTTTTCATATTTATCAAGTAACTTGTTTAAAATCAACGCTTGATAATTCATTAAATCACCATCATTTCTTTTTTAGTATATGACTTTATAAACGAATGATTTTCTTGTCTAAATACACAAAGATTCTGATCTACATAAGGTGTAACATCAGGGATTTTTTCCGGTGGTGCCGACAATACAGCTTGAAGACCGAATTTTCTTAAAAGCTCGAGGCTTTTTCTTATCCGCTGTGAATCCATTTTACTGAAAGCCTCGTCAAATATAATCAATCTAACTGTATTGTTATATTTTCCTGTTTGATTAATCCTGTACATTTGTGCAAAAGATGCTAAAACAGAAATATAAAATGGAGTTTGAGTCTCTCCTCCTGATTTTTTAAGCAGTGTTTTAGATAATCTTTGCACTTTTCCATCTTCACCGCTCACTAATAAATCAAAATTCAGATATGATCTGTAATCAGTATAGAATTTAATGTTCTTCTCTAATCCAATACGCGTATCCATGCTAGTTGATTCATCAACTTCAGTTATCAACGTAAAAAGTTCATCAATAGCTCCGCTGTGCTTTTCTGTAAAAGCGTTCGACATGATATTGAACCCCTTTGTAAGCAATAGCGGGTCCATCACCATATCATAAAAATGTTTATACTCTGGTTTTGGTTTTGCTTCGAACTTGTAATAATCATTCCCGAAACTACTTGATTTTATAGCGCTGTTCAATTCGTTGAGCTGAATGCTCACCGTGTCGAAATTTTCCTTAAGTTTCGCCAAAAATTCATCCTTGAATTGAATAGAAGCTTGATCTTTTGCAGTTGCTATTTTCTCAAGATAATCAGGTAATTTATTTTCAGACAGCACTTTAAAAGCTCTTTCAAATTCAAAATTGTTCTCTTCCTCTACATTGTACGACATATGATACAGTTGATTATATTCTCGTCTTAATCGCTCTAGAAAATTCATTTCTTTACTTAGCAGTGTTTCTTGCCTTATCTTGGCTTTTTTAAAATCATCTGCTATTTGTTGTTCAGGTTTTTTATTTATTTCTTTTTCATACCTGATATCACCTATGGATTCGATCCACTCCAAGTTAAAATAAACATCGATATTTGATTTATATTGATTAACTATATTCTTTTTATTAGGGATATCAACTCTTTCAATTTGATTTTTTTGTTCATCATATTTACCTTTTTGCGAATGGGCCCCATCCCTGTTTTTATTGATTTTTTCAATCGATTCTCTTAGTTTATTAATTTTCTCATCTAATTTAACTAGATATGTTAAATCAAGTTTATCTCTTTGCTGCTCAAGTTTTGCAATATCATCACTTAATTCTACTATTTCAAGCGAAGTTCTAAGTTTTGCTTTAATCCCATCAATTTCTCTTGCTTTGTAAAAATCAACTTGTGATAAATAATTGCACTGTTCAAGTGTATATTCACTATTACTTATTTCAGCACTTATTACTCTTAATTCTTTTTCAATATTATTTATTTGAATCTCTATGGATTTTTTACCGATAAATGGCACCATCCATCTTTTTGGATTCATTTGCCTTGCTACATATTGTTTATACAACATTCCTGAATCTGTGATTCCAATCTTATAATTCCTAAGATCCCCTACTTCATCAC
>JAYENG010000033.1:20694-22813 GCA_034721975.1 Bacillota bacterium | reverse complement strand
CCACTAAATCAGTCAATAAAAAGTCTTTTCTATTATCTTCCCACAGATGATATTTCGAATGAAACTCATCTATGTCGAGATAACTGAAATCCAAGATATTGATGGTTATCACCTTTTGAAGATCTCTATAATCTTCACCAATTTTTATGCTGCCTACATACATCTTTCCCCAATAAAAGAGTGTTCTCTTCTCGAAATCCTTTTGATTTTGAAGCTGCACCTCAATGTTTATGAATATCCCGCATTTTGTTTTCGCTTTTATATCGAGTCTCCCTGTCTTGTCATCTACTCTTTCTTTTGTAAGCTCTAGATCATCAATGATTTCAAGATCTGTAAGCCTATCTCTATCTGATGGATCTAAAATCGCATTGAGCAGACTTATAAGCAGGTCCTTGTTTTCTTTCTCTCCAAATATCTTCTTGAATACAAAATCATTCAGCGGATTGAATCTCTCCATAACATACCTTCTTTCTTATTTTACCCCAAATAAAAAGTTTTAACTACTGTATAAGTATAACTTTCAAAGGTAATAAATAGTATGTTATGGAATAATTATTCCAATGTGCAACTTGTTTTTTTGAATTTCAAACTGAGCATCTATTTGATTTAATTAGCGAATAAAAAACAAATACTTTCCATATAAAAAAATCAACCCTGTCTCCAAGGTTGATTTTACATTTTCTATTATTCCAATATCTCAAACCAGTATTCGTCTCCATTAGGTAATACATAAGCTTTATGGTCAAACAATGCCTCTGCATAATTCGGATTGATTCCTGTCAGTTCCATCCATTTGTTTAGAACATCAAATTCAACTGGGTGATGATTGAACACATTGTTTATTATGATTACAGCTTCATTTCTGCTAATCTCTCTATCAGGCTTGAACGTACCATCCGGATATCCATTAATCCAATCGTTGGATTCAAAAGTCATAATTGAATCCAGATTTTCATGGTTATTAACATCACTGAACTGTGATTCATCATTTTTCTTCTCCAACCCAAGCACATTGAACAAGATGTTTACAAAGTCTCCTCTTGTTACAAAATTATCAGCACTGAAATCATCAAACCAACCCGCATAATTATTTGCATATTCCAAGTACCACTTGCCCTCATATTCAGATCTATCTGCAGCTTTTCGTTTATCTAACGACAGTCTATCCAGAATTGTGACAACCTCAGACTCAGACAACAACCTGTCAAATTGAAGTGTTCCATCCTCATAACCTTCAATATAATGATTATGAATCTCTATTTCAACGCCCTCTTGCAATAATGCAAAATCAAGTTTTACAATCATGCTCCCAACGTGAATAATTCCATCTCTCATATATGTATCATCGCTGTAAACTATTTCACGCTCATCTAATCTACTGTCATAAACCTGATATCCATCCTTCTCACCGATTATATAATAATCAGAATCGGGGAATACCATCCATCCATATGAACCATTTTCATCACTCTTCTGTGGATTCATATTTTTATTGGGATCGAATTCCGGAAGTAGAGGTAGCTCCACTATCGTATCAACATCTCTTCCATTATCCTCATTCGACTTAGTATCAGCCCAATATAAACCAAGTTCAACATCTGATAATACTTCTCCTGTAATCGGATTATTGATAACTCCAAATGGATCTATCAACTCAACTATAAATTCCGATGACCCATCTTCATGTATTATCAAAATCGCTTTGTTGCCGGCCAACCTATCGCCATTCGGCAGTACTATTTCAATAACTACTTCATATGTTCCAGATTTTCCACCTTCCAACACATATGTTCCGTCATTATTTAGGGTCAATTCCCCATCAAAATCACCAGAAACTTTACCCTCAATTTCTAAAGAATCTCCTATCAAATCTGTAATTGTATTACAGTTCTCTTCTTCATCATTTATCACAATAACCGAAAAAATCGATTCATCATCATCCTCATCTTGTGGTCTATGTGTAACATTTCTTTCAGATTTCGTCGTCGCACTAGCTGTATCGTATATGCTCTTATTGCCCGCTTCATCGCTCACCACCACTGTGAAGTAGTAATCAGTGGAATCGGAGAGTCCAGTTACAGTTGATGCATCCATATCCGCAGCCGCTGCACCGAAGACA
>JAYENG010000033.1:0-20594 GCA_034721975.1 Bacillota bacterium | reverse complement strand
TCGCTTTCTGAATAATAAACCTGGTATGTCAGATTCTCAGCTGCCGTTGTATCGTCAGTGGACTTAGTCCAAGACAGATCCACACTGCTTTCTGTTTCACCGCTTGCTGTTATTGCCGTATTTGATACAGTAGGTGATATCGTGTCTACCGAAGGTATTGGCGTTGAAGTCGTCGCACCAGCTGTATCGTATATGCTCTTATTGCCCGCTTCATCGCTCACCACCACTGTGAAGTAGTAATCAGTGGAATCGGAGAGTCCAGTTACAGTTGATGCATCCATATCCGCAGCCGCTGCACCGAAGACAGTCCCGTTGGCTTCTGCATCCACTACCGCTGCCATGTTGTCGCTTTCTGAATAATAAACCTGGTATGTCAGATTCTCAGCTGCCGTTGTATCGTCAGTGGACTTAGTCCAAGACAGATCCACACTGCTTTCTGTTTCACCGCTTGCTGTTATTGCCGTATTTGATATAGTAGGTGATATTGTATCAACATCATTTTCATGTTTTACAGAAACCGTCCAAGATTTTTCACTTAAATCCTCAGCAATAACATTATAGATTGTATCGATGGTAAAATCATTCTGAGTCACACCACTCTCTTGAAATATGCCCGATACATATGCCCCACCCGAATTTTCAGATAAAGTAAATGTTGAAATCTGATTCGATAAACTTGTTCCATCCGGCATTACCACCGAAATAGTTCCATTCGCAGAATCTATATTTGTACTCCCTATCTGATTGGCTATTCCAAAAGTCAGAATCTCTTTCTCCGAAGAGAGAGTAGATCCTACAATCGCTGTCCCGCCAGTATTTGTATCATATAAAAAGTATCCAGCGTCTGGAATTCTGTCTTTTATATTCGCAGTAGGTGTTTGAGAAGCATTAGTCTGCGACCATAGAGGAAACATCGCCGATAAATTCACTACATTGGAAACTCCGAAATTTTCAAAAGCTGCAAAGGGTACCTTTGACACCACTGAGACCATAGCTTCCTTTGTTCCTTCATTGAAAACCCATATATCGGTTTCAGGCGAAAGAAAATATTCTGGTTTACTATCTACTAAATCTACCAAAGAGTATGTCTTGTCTCCCTTCGAATCAAACAGCATCCAGACCATTATCTCTGCGGTTGCAGGATCCGAGTCAGTCGATAAAGCAACTCCTAAATTTGTTGATTTTAAATCAACTTGATTTCCCGTCAGTGGTATATCCCAACGATAATACATGTTCGTCTCATCATTTGTTATATAAAATCTCTTTAGCTCATAACCTCCACCACCTGCATCTGTAACCGAGTCGTCCAAGTAATTGCTCACATTTTCCCAACTGGATAAATTCCCTATATCTATCGTTATCCTTTCCGCACTCACCATCGGTATATTCCCTATAATCATAAATAATACCAAAGCAAATATCGCTACTCTCTTTTTAAACATTTTGTCAATAACCCCCATCAGTTCACCTCATATTCAATAATGTTCTAATTGTATCACTATTAATTAAGACAATCCACATTCAACTTCACGTAATGACAGTTGAATATCGACCCCGTTTTACAAGGTCGATTGAATCGCTTATTTACTCTCTTTAAGTTCAAGTATTTCTTCCTTCGAAAACCCTGTAATCTTTACGACCAACTCTATATCCAAACCTTCTTTCAATTCATTTTTTGCAACATCAATAATTCCTTCAGATCTGCCTTTTTCAAGTCCTTTGATTATTGCAAAGTTTACTGCACCGTTATACTCGAGTCTTACTTCAAACAACGCATCATAACGTGCTTTAGCTTAAGAATCATCTTTACGATTCTTTAGATTCCTCTCTTCTTCAGATTCAGGTTTATGCAATTTTTTATACAGTCTATCATATATATCTTCGCTCATTTTCCCTCCCGTTTCGACAATAAAAGCCTATAATAAAATCTAAAACTCCTATACTATCTTCAATAGTTCAATATCTTTACAAGATACCTCAATCACTATGCTGAACTATGACTTAACCCCGCTACAGAACTTAGCCTTTATTTTATTCCAAATAACTATGATGAACTTGCTAATACCGATTTTTCTACCTATATATTCTGCTATGATCATCAAAATTTTTATAAATACTATGTAAATAGAAACTGTTATTAATACATTGAATACAAACCGAATATAATCCATGCAAGCATCCCCTAATCAATCTAATGGAGTACAATTAAATTATACATTATTAGATTGATAATTAGTATCTTCATGCATAAAATACATTTCTTTACTATTTATCTTTGTTAGGATATTGGTTCATCAACAAAAAAAACAGCTTAGAGAATTTCATCTCCAAACTGCATTATTTATAATAGTTTCAACTCATCGATGTTGATATTTATTGCATTTATGTTCTCTTTCTTAATCTGCTCATATACTTCTTCCCTATGAATCTCAATGTGTTTAGGAGCATCAATCCCTATTTTCACTTTGCCATCTTCAATAGCAAGTATCTTGATAGTGATATTGTCGCTTAAAACTATACCTTCATCTAATTTTCTCGTGAGGACTAACATCGTCAATCATCCTCTCTTGGGAAAATAAAATGCTTAGTAGAGTATTTATCCTCTCTTAAAACATATTGCTTTCCTTCTTTTTTGTTTATGTTGATCACTACCGGAGCCAACAGGTTAGCAGTAGCTTCTTTAAGGTCGTTTGGAATAGAAACGATGTTGTAAAGAACCAACTCTTCTTGATCGTTTATATCGATTTCATCTAAATCTTCATTAGGAATGTCAGCTTCATAATCAGCGAAGAAATCCCAAGGTTTAACCATGATAAATGCAGTATTTGAATCAGTAGTGGATTGAAGACATACAAAACTGTTGTTATCAAACAGATTTAATATTATGTAGTTTTTATTGTTTTCAAAACCTAAGACGCCATCACTGAAATTTATGATGCTTTCTTCATTTATTTCTGTTTCCCCAAAAAATTTCGTTTGAATATTCATCATTTATCCCTCTTTTATAGATAATTTAATAAAGTCGGCTGTAAAATCTTTCCGCCAGTTGCAAGCGATGCTTGATAAACCGATTCCATCATAGAGTACTGCATTACTTTTTCAGCAATGTCTATATCGATGGTTTTTGCATAAAGCTCTGTCATATTTAAGTTTTGAGCCTCATTTCTTACCTTGGCAGATTCTAGTCTATTGAACTTAGCACCCATTTCCGCCCTTAAACCAAGTACATTATCTATCTGCTCATCCAACTTTGCAATAGAATCACTAGAAAGAGCTGAATTATCGCCATTCATCAATCTATCATATACATTTTTCAACGTTGTAGAAAGCGACTCGCCTGAATCATTCATGAGCCTTTCTCCAGAGACATTGATATCCATTGTTACATTCTCTGAAATTTCTCTTTTTAGGTTTCCAGTGGTGTTTGGAGAAGTCTGGATTTCATCGTTTACAACTTCAAAAGGCGTCGACGATGTCGCCTGTCCCGCAAATACATATCTGCCGTCGTAATTTGTATTTCCGACCTCAGCCACTTGAGATATGATCTGCTTCAATTCTTCACCAATGGCTTTCATATCATTATCCGATAGAGTGCCATTCGATCCATAAACAGTCAGTTCCCTCGCTCTTTGCAAAGTATCAGTCATATTTCCAAGAGCACTCTCGGTCATCCCTATCCAACCAAGAGAATCTTCTATGTTTTTATGATATTGATCATTTTGCTT
This sequence comes from Bacillota bacterium, assembly GCA_034721975.1. Classification (GTDB taxonomy): domain Bacteria; phylum Bacillota; class Clostridia; order Peptostreptococcales; family Acidaminobacteraceae; genus DAOURC01. The sequence goes on along the minus strand of JAYENG010000033.1, from coordinate 16,869 downwards.
AATAGAAGTATCCAAGTCCATAGCTCTAATTGTACCAAAAGGATCATCCGAAGGCTTTAAAATCTCTTTGCCGGAAGACATCTGATTTTGATACTTTTGCAATTGTACAAGATTTCCATTAAGATTTCTCAAATAGTTGTTCATCAAATTTTTAGTAGTCACTCTCATTTTTCATCACCTATAATCCCATTCGATTAATCAACGTATCCAGCATAAGCGTAACCGTGCTCATAACCTTTGCATTAGCTTGATAAGCCGTTTGAAGCTGAACTAGATTTGCAACTTCTTCGTCGATGGAGACACCAGAAATCGACTCTCTTCTTTGTTCAAGCTGAAGAATCAAATTCCCTTGGTTTTCAAGTCCCCTTTGTGCAGCTTGAGCATCGATGCCGACCTTTGCAACAACATCTTTATAATAACCGTCAAAGGTAGTGCCGGAAGTATCAGAATTTAATGTCATTGCTATCGGATCGTAGTTATCATCAATATAAGTTTGAAAATCATCGATATCATTTATCGGATAATTTCCATTTCTAAGCTGTGCAATAGCTAAAGCCCTTGAACCATCGCCTTCAGACGAAGTAGGAGTCGCCCCGGTATTGACTAAAGAAACATCACCTAGAATATCTTGATTGACAGTTATGTTTTTAGCATTGATTTCATTTCCATCACTCGATGTGAAGAAATCAATTCCACCGTCACTATGAATGGTATTGATAGACATAGCCAACGATTTAGCCAAGTTATCGAGTTGATCTTCATATTTATGAACCGAATCTATCGATTCCATTTGACCTGCCAGTTCACCTTCTGTAAGATTTGCCGCTGTTATATCTGTTGGATCAGAAGGATCCATAAATACGATATCCCCAGCTTTAAAATCAGTACTCGCTGTAAAAGTGATGACATCATTGATATCGCCATTTTTAGCCATCGTCACCGTAAAATTTCCAGATCCATCCGGTTGAATATCTCTAATGACATTGAGCTTGCCCTCAGGAAGCTCTTCCGGATTTGAGCTTAAAAGGATTGTTCCTGTTTCATTGTTCGTTATTTCAATACTTCCAAAAGCTGTTTCCTTTGTGTTGATATCTACAATACTTGATAATTTATCGATTAATAAATCTCTTTGATCCATTAAATCATTTGGTTCCAAATTTCTTAATTTTACACGATATATTTGATCATTTAAATCATTTATCTGATTTAACATGGAATTTGCATCATAAACTTTCGATTCAGATAAACTGATAGTATCTTTAACCACCGTCTCAAGTTGATTTGTCATGTGGTTCAAAGTATCAGTAAAAGTCAAAGCATTTTGAGTCGTTATAGTTCTTGCATTCGAATTCTCGGGATTTTTACTTAATTCTTGCCAAGAAGTCCACATCTCGTTCATAACAGTGTTAAGACCAGTATCACTAGGTTCCAAGAAAATAATTTCAACTTGCTCGAGTACAGTGTTTGCAGATTCAAATTTACCGCTAAGAGAATTTTCATATCTGATCTGACTATCTAAATATCCATCTCTTGTTCTAGTTATTGAATCGATCTCTACTCCAGTTCCTATTTGACCGATGCCGGGAAGAGTGTATGGATTAGTCGCAGACACGTTCACATTCTGACGAGAATACCCCTCAGTTGCCGCATTTGCAATATTATGACTTGCATTATTTATTTTGTTTTGAGTTGCATACATCCCTGTTCTAGCTATATTGAAGGTTTGAAATAATCCTGACATAGTGTTTTCTCCTTAAACTGATTGATCTAATGAACCCTTTGTTCCTAAGTTAGTTCCTTTTACCTCGCCGTTGTATCCATAAGTCATAGCGCTTTTCTTCAATGTTCTTTGAATCATGTTCATAAGATTCGAATTGTAATCCATAGATTGCTTTGTAAGCATCGTATTCATTTCTTGAAGATCTCTGATGCCTTCAATAGTTTTATCGATCTGAGATGTGATTTCTTTCGCTTCACTATTTTTTTTGATAAAAAATTTAAAGGACATATCATCAAAAGATTCCATTCGATGTTTTTCTATAGATTCAATCTTATCGATTTTTTCGCTTTTTTTGTCTATTATCATTTTTAAGTTTTCATTATCGAGCTTAATCAAAACTTCTTTTTCTTCTTCAAGCAATAACTTCAGCTCATTTAAAACCATTAAATGAGCCCTTAGTGTAGTTAACATATTATTTATCCTCTATTTTCTGATCATTGATCTTCTCTAAGATCTTCTCAGCCAATTTTTCAGAAGATACCTTGTATGTACCATTTTTCAATTGACTTTTTATCTGTTCGACCTTTTCAGTATTAGAAACTTTAGAATTCTTTAAATACTCATTGATTTTAATAGATTCTTTGGAAATTTCAATAGTATCTTTCTTTTCTGCCGGAGAACCCTTCTCTGTTTTTTTAGCCTTTTCTAATTGCTGAATCATCTGAGTGTATCCAGTTCGATTCACTTTCATATCTACCCCACCTTTTATAGGTCTTTCTTCTACTGTTCATATCGGCAGTACAGGAAAAAAATTAACACCTTACCTTAATTTTTTCACGCGTTCCTTTGCGCTCAATATATTAGTTACCCTAATGCCGAATTTTTCATCAATAACAACAACTTCACCTTTGGCGATCATTTTGCCATTTACGAATATATCCAACGGTTCTTCGACCACTTCGTTAAGTTCAATAATAGAACCGGGTTCAAAAGACAATATCTCTTTAATGGATTTCCTTGACCTACCTAAAACAACATCAAGCTCAAGTGGAACATCCATAATCATATCTATATTGCCCTTACCTTTAATACTTTCTTTTTCAGAAAGCTTATTGAATTTTGGTTTGCTTACTTCAATCGGTTCATCTTTTGGTTTCTCCTTGACAATTTCCAACTCAGGCGTTTCCTCTACCTCTACAGTTTCTTCTGCATCGCCCATCATCTGAGAAATAATCTGTTCAGTAGTTTCCATAGAGTAAAGTTGCATAATTTCAGAATCAATTAAATCATCAATGGTCATTCTAAAAGCAATTTTAACAACTTCGTTATTTTTCAATCCTTCAATTTCCAAATCTTCATTGTGTCCAATTACTTTAACAACCGGAGGAGAAATATTAACTCTTTTATCGAACATCGTTGCAAGGGCAGTCGATGCAGAACCTATCATTTGGTTCATTACTTCAGAAACTGCACTGAGTTCAATTTCAGAGAGCTCTGTGTTCGGATTAGAGCCATCTCCGCCCATTAAAATACTTGAAATGATTGATGCGTCTTTAATATCCATCAAAAGAGCATTAGACCCCACAAATCCCTCATCAAATCTAATCTGCAATAAAACATACGGCATTTCGAAATTTTCAGTTATATGATCAATAGGAATAATATCCACTTTTGGAGTTGTGATATTGACTTTTCTATTTAATAAAGTTGAAAGTGTCGTTGCTGCATTAGACATAGATATATTACCCACTTCACCTAAAACATCTCGAGCAACATCATCTATTTTTTCAGTTTCGCTTATATCGTCATTCATTTTAAGCAGCGCATCTATTTCATCTTGAGACAAAAATTTATCACTCATTTATATCTACATCCTCTCCAGTATCTTTAACAACCTGTACCGAAAGTTTTTTATTATGGACACCGGGTTGTACATAATAATACAAAGTGTCTTCAATATACATTTCTAACAAGTCATTTACAGAAGTTGACAATTGAATTACATCACCTTCTTGAACACCCATGAAATCTTCTATTGTGATATCGGTTTTTCCAAGAATTATGTCGAGATCCAAATTGGAATCGACAATAAGATTCTCTATCTCGCGTTTATATTTATCTGTAGACTCATTTTCATCTCTATTGTCATATTGTACTGTACGAAGCTTATCGACAACCAAATCGAGAGCACGATATGGAATACACAGATTTATAAAATTTTGAAATTCACCAATTTTAACTTTGAAAGTAATCAATACAATTGATTCATTATATGATAGCGTTTGATTAAGTTGAGGATTTGATTCAATTTTATCAATAACAGGTGTTAATTCAATCAAATCTTTCCATGCAATTTTATTTCCATCTATAATCATTTGAAACGCATCTTGAATCAAAGTCATTTCAATTTCCGTAAAACTTCTTACTTCAAATTCCTCTATAAAAGAACCTCCGCACAAAAAATTAATAAACTGAAACCCTATTGAAGAATTCGCCTCCATAATTATTGGTCCTCTAAATGGTTCCAACTTAAAAATTGTCAATATTGTCGGATTTGGAATAGATCTGATAAACTCCCCGTAACTCACCTGTTCAATAGAACCTATAGCTATTTCAACATTTGTTCTAAGATAATTCGATAAAACATTCGCTGTTATACGAGTATAATTCTCATAAATATTTTCAATAGAGTTTATGTGATCTTTTGAGAGTTTGTTAGGTCTTCTAAAATCATAGTTTTTTACATTTAAATTTTCTTCAATATTTTCTTCAACATCATCAAGAACTTCTCCACTAGAAATCGCATTGATAAGTGAATCTATTTCTTCTTGTGAAAGAACTTTTTTCAAAATGATCACCTCCTTCTTTTCTATTTATGAATCTCTATCCAAGCACTTTATCAAGCGCTTCAACAACACGATCTCCATTAAAAGGTTTAACAATGAAATCTCTTGCCCCCGCTTTTATAGCATCCATTACCATACCTTGCTGCCCCATCGCACTACACATGACGATTTTTGCAGACGAATCGATTTTTTTGATTTCCTTAAGTGCATCTAGACCGTCCATTTCAGGCATTGTCACATCCATAGTTACAAGATCTGGCTTGGTTTCTTTATATACCTCGATTGCTTCGAGGCCATTTGCTGCTTCTCCTACAATTTCAAAACCATTTTTTTCTAGAATATCTTTTAACATCATTCTCATAAACACCGCATCGTCTACCACTAAAATCCTCTTACTCATCTTTATTTTTCCTCCCATATAATTACAACTCAAGAAAGTTGACACCCTCTTTGTATATTCTCTTTACATTTAAAACACTTTTATTTATATCAAATTCAATTGTACGGCTATAATGTCCACCAATATCTTGTCCTACAACATCGATATTCAACTTTTTCAAAATATTAAAAGTTGCATCGATATTCATGTTTCCTATATCGAAAATATCCGCTTTATTATTATTCCCAAAATATATCGTTGCACCTCCTGCAATTTTTGCCCTCAAAGTTTTTCTTGATGCACCTCTTTTAACAAGTTCATCAACCATCAAAGAAATACCAGAATCAGCAAACTTAAAAGGATTTTCTACAACAGAGAAATAGTCCCTTCTAGGAAGCATAATGTGTATCAGTCCACTTTGTTTTGTCATCTTATCGTATATCGCTATTCCGATGCAAGAGCCTAAACCATAAGTAACTAATGTTCCATTATCAGATATTTTCATATCTGCAATTCCCACTACATTTGAAGTCATTTAGCTACCCTCGGAATCATTTATATAATTCATCAAAACATCGAATATTTTTGATATTGGAGCTTGTTTATCAACCGAACCTTTTTCATAAGCAACTTTTGGCATACCGTATACAACAGAAGAAGCCTCATCTTGCCCTATTGTTCTTGCGCCCTTTTGTTTCATCCGATGAAGTCCTTCTGCACCGTCCTTTCCCATACCAGTTAAGACAATACCAATAACATTCATGCCAATATTCTCAGCAACAGAATTAAAAAGAACATCAACCGATGGACAGTGACCATTTACTTTGTTGCTCTCATTTTCATCTTCCAATTCAACTAAAATCTTATTTCTCTTTTTAACAACCCTCATATGTTTTTTCCCAGGAGCAATTATAACACGTCCTTTTAAAACTTCATCGCCATTTTCAGCTTCCTTGACTTCTACCATACATTCATTGTTCAATCTATCTGCAAAAAGTTTTGTAAATACTTCAGGCATATGCTGCACAATAACAGTTCCCGGCATATCTTTTGTAAATTTTTTCAGTATTTCATCTATAGCATTGGTTCCACCTGTCGAAGCACCAATAGCAATAATAAGATCATTCGTTTTAATACTTTCAAGCGTTTTTTTATGATGACCTACTTTGGCAGTAGATGCAATCTTTATTTTTATCAACAATTCTTGAATAAAGTATTTAACTAAATCACTGCTTTTAGGTTTTTCAACAAAATCAACCGCACCATTGTTAAGTGCATCAAAAACACGCTCCGATGCCGAACTGACAACTATTGTCGGCAATGGATACTGTGGCATCAATTTCTTTAAAAATTCAATCCCATCCATTTTGGGCATTTCTACATCAAGTGTCATTACATCAGGTCTTAAATTGATTATCATATCTCTTGCCTCAAAAGAAGAGGAAGCTTTGCCAACAACTTCAATCTGTTCGTCTTCTGAAATTTGTCTGGCAATCATTTCTCTATAAACAACAGAATCATCTACAATTAGAACTTTAATTATTCTTTTCTTCTTCATTTTTATCCCTTTCTGTATATAGCTGGCCTAATATAATTAAATCGAGATTTATTTCTATCGATGGTTTCAGAATGTCCAATAAACAAATAACCACCTGGTTCCAAAAAATCATAAAATTTTTCTATCAATTCATTTTTAGTTTCCTCATTGAAATAAATCATTACATTTCTACAAAGGATTAAATGGAACTTTTTCCGAAATGGAAAAGGCTCCATCAAATTAAACCTTCTAAATATTACGCTATTCTTAATTTTATTATCAATGACAACATTTGATTCATCGATATCTTTAAAATATTTCTTTCCCCAAGATGAAGGTAGATATTTCAAACTGTCATATGGGTAAATTCCAGATTTACCTTTTAATAAAACATAATTAGACAAATCAGTAGCCAATATTTTTGAATCCCATGTGGTCAATTCGTATCCTGCCAACTCATTCAAGAGCATAGTTAAAGTATAAGGTTCCTCCCCGCTTGAACATCCAGCGCTCCAAATACGTATATCTTTAGCGTGTTTTTCAACTTTCATTATGTACGGCAATACATCTGATTTAAAAAACTCAAAGTGTTTTTCTTCACGGTAAAAATAAGTATGATTAGTAGTTATCTTATTTATAAATTCAATAATCGCCTCTCCACTTTTATCATCAACAATATACTTGAAATAGTCAGAAAAATTATTGAACCCATGTTTCTCTATCGTAGTTCCTAAACGGCTGATAATAAATGTTGTTTTCTTTTCTGTCAGATTTATACCGAAATTTTTTCTAATAAAATTTGCAAACATCAAAAATTCATCTTTTTTAATTTCCATCTGATAACCCTACCTACTATTATTTTAGTGCTCTGAAACTTGGTTATAATTTAATATCTTTATGATGAATTCCTCAGTTTTATAAAATCCGTCTATTATTGCATTTTCTTTCTTAATTTTCTTATCGGATTGTTTTGAAATATCTTTATCCTCAATCTCTAAAACTTCCGAAACTTCGTCGACAATAAATCCAATGAAAACATCCTTGTTTTCAGTAACCACAATACTCGTTTTGTCAGTATAATCTAAAGGTTCCATACCCAATCGCAAACGAAAATCTACGATTGGAATAATTTGACCTCTTAGATTTATAACTCCTTTGAGATACTTCGGTTGATTTGGAATTAAAGTAATATCCTGCAAACCTATAATCTGATTGACTGTATCAATCGGTAGAGCATAATGCTCTTTATTCACTTCAAATGTAAAATACTTTCTCTTTTCCATTTATTCACCACCTCATAAATCTTAATATTTACCAAAATCCTCTTGATTTTTATCAAAATCTATATTGATATCTTCCTTAATTTCTACTTCAACCACATCATCTATTTTAAATTTAGAAGTAGAAGATTTCAAATTAAATTTGCCAACTAATTGAGCAAGCATTTGAGCCTGTGATGACATTTCATGACTTGCAGACGCGCTTTCTTCAGCTAAGGCTGTATTTGATTGAGTTATACGAGCCACTTGCTCTATCGCGTCATTAATCTGTGCAATTCCCGATGCCTGTTCATTAGATGCAACCGCAATCTCTCCTACTATTGTACCTGTTTCAATAACACCTTCAACTATTTTAACTAGTGCTTCCGATGTTACATTCGACAGAGTAGTTCCTTGATTTATTTTCTTCAAAGAATCCTCAATCAGAACCGCTGTTTCCTTGGCAGCTTCCGCACTTCTACCAGCTAGATTTCTCACTTCATCAGCAACTACTGCAAATCCTTTACCATGTTCACCTGCCCTTGCGGCCTCAACAGCTGCATTTAAAGCAAGAATGTTTGTCTGGAATGCAATTTCATCAATTACTTTAATTATCTTTGAAATATTCCTTGAAGATTCATTAATATCCTTCATCGCCGTAAGCATTTCTTGTACTTTTACATTGCCTTTTTCCGCTAATTTCTTAGTGTCGTCGGATATTTCATTGGCTTTATTCGCATTTGTTGCGTTTTGTCTTGTCTGCTCGCCGATCTGAGTCATAGAAGCGGAAATTTCTTGAACAGAACTTGCTTGATCTGCTGCACCTTGAGATAGATCTTGACTAGATTGAGCAACTTGTTCAGATCCGGATTCAACCTGTTCAACAACTGTATGAATCTCTCCCAACATATAATTGAGCTGATCAACAATATTATTCAACGAATCTTTAATAGCGACAAAATCTCCAAAATAATCTTTTTCTATTTCTATATTTAAATTACTATTAGCTATTTCGTTTAGTACATGTGAAATTTCGGCAATATAACCTTCTAGACTCTCACCCATTATATTGACAGCCTCTTTAAGCTTAGCGTGATCACCGTTATACTCGCCATTTACCCTTACTGTCATTTCACCTTTTGACATAGTTTCAATAATTTCTCTTGCTTCATCAACAGGCGCTAAAAGTGCATCCAGTGTGCTGTTAATTCCCGATACAATAAGTCCGTATTCACCAGGCAATTTAGTATCGTCAGCTCGATGAGAAAGATTGCCCTCTTCTGCAGCTTCAGTTAATAATTGAACCTCGTTAATGACACCGTAGATATTATTTCTCATCTTGTTTACGAGTTCCATAAATCCGACAAATTCACCTCTATATACATTTTTATCAATATTTTCAGGTGTATTACCTTCTGCCATTTTACCAAAGAAGTTTGCTAAATCATTTAATGGATTACCGACATTATCCAATATATCATTGAGTCCATTTAATATATCTGCATATTTACCTTGCATGCCCTCAACATTGGCTCGCTCAGAATGATTCCCTTTATCTCCCTCTTCTTTAAGAAAAAGAATTTCACTTCCCATTTTTTCAATATTTTTGATCATGATGTTAATATTTTGACTTAAAATATCATTTTCAGATTTCTCTTCCAAATGGATATCTAAATTTCCAAGCGCCACTTGTCTAGCTGCTTCAGCTTGTTCTTTAATGGAATCAGTCATTTCTACAAACGCACCTATCAACTGTCCAATCTCGTCATTATATTTTTGTTTTAATTGAATGTCGATATCTCCAACAGCAATTTTTTTCGCATTGTAGGTTACATGAGAAATCGGTCTGATAATAGAATTTCTTATGAACCAATATAAAGCTACCATTGATAGAGTAATTATCAGAATCGCAAATATCAAATTGAAAAGAGTGCTCCCTACAACATCAACAACCTCTTCAGCTTTCAACTTCGACGAGTCGATGCTTGCGAAAATTACATCTTTAAACACTGTATTGATTTCAATCGAAGTCTCATTGATTGTTTCATTGGCATTATTTAAGTCACTCCATAATCCAATCATTTCATTAATACCCGTATCTAAAGAAATGGTTAATTCGTTTAGTTCACTTAACTTTTCATCAGATACTCCATATACAGATGCTCCGATTTCTGTATTTATCATTTCAGAAATTTCTTCTAATTTTACAACTGCAGTTTTTAATCCTCTTTCATCGAGTTCGATTTTAGAATTGTAATATTCTCTTACCGTACTGTCCGTCATTCTTTTAAGTTCATTTATAAAATTTTGATCGAGATTCTCAACTTATCTAACCCTGAATTAAAAGATATAATATCACTCTCGATTTTTAGTAACTTTGGACCAATGACACTACTTCTAGATTTAAGCGTTTTTAGGTTTTCTGATAGATTTGCGATTTTAATTTCAACTTGTGATATCGATTCCTTGAAGTCAGCCAACCCTTCATCATCCCCGACAAACTCTTTGGCATTCTTTACATAAACGCTCATTTTCAACAAATTTTGATTTGCACTCATATAATCGAATTCTTCAAAACCATTCATATATTTATTTATGTTGATGACCATTTCACTAAAAGTGCTTTGTATGTCGTTAACTTGCTTGATAACTCCCATTCGAACATCTGAAATTTCTACAACATTCTCTTTAATCACGTTAATATTTGAGACGATTATCAAAGAAACTATCATAACAACTAGAATTAAAATACTAACTAAACCTAGCATTTTTTTGCCTATTGCCATATTATTAAAAAAATCAATATTAAACTTAGAAATAATTTTCTTCATTTCAAAATTCTTAATAAATTTTTTATTATTATCCATAATAATTTTTCCTCCAATTTTTTATATTTCACCAATTTCTCTATAACTAAGAATTTTTTGCGAATCAAGAATTACAACCTGTTTTTCACTTATTGAAATACCTACGATAAACTGATTACTTATACTAACATTAAATTCTTCAATCTCAGTTATTTCATTTGGTTTAATCTCAACAATATCGGCGACACCATCTACAATAAAGCCCACACTTTTTCCTTGTACATCAAGAGCGATAATACATGTATTATCATCAACTTCTTTGGTTTCTAATGAAAATCTTTTTCTCAAATTGAATACAGGAATCGCCTTTTCTCTAAAAATTATGGATCCTTCTATGTAATCAGGTTGACCATGAACATAATTTATCTCTTTATATCTTAATATTTCTACAACACTAGAAATATCAATTCCGTATATTGTTTTTTCTATTAAAACTTCCAAATATTTATTATTTAAAATCTCGCTTGATTGAATACTCACATTTATCACCACCTAATCATTTAATAAATCTAATGGATCAATTATTAAACTAATCTCTCCATTGCCTAATAACGCTGTGCCTGAAAGTCCTTTAACTTTTTGAATATATTTGCTGAAATTTTTCACAACTACTTGATGTTCTCCAATTATCTCATCAACAAACACGCATAGTTTCATTCCTTCTGCTTCGACAACCACAATAATTCCATCTTCAATATTCTCAGCGTCAGATTTAATTTTATATAATTTCGACAATTCACTTATATTGATAGCTTCTCCTCGGAAAATCATATACTTTTCATGTCCATCTTTTGATATGTTTTTCTTATCCGGTTTAAATGTTTCCTTGATTGTGTTAATGGGTATAACAAATTTCTGTTTACCGATTCGAACAACCATTCCATCGATAATTGCCAATGTCATAGGTATTTTCACTTTGAATATACTACCTTTTCCAACTTCAGTATGAATGGAAATATTCCCGCCAATTTTTGAAATATCAGTTTTCACCACATCCATTCCAACTCCACGACCTGAAAAACCAGTCACTTCTTCTTTAGTAGAAAAACCTGCCGCGAAAATCTGATTTAAAATATCCTTTTCTGTATAATCTTCATATGCTTCTGTCAATAACCCTTTTTCAAAAGCCTTTTGGTATATCTTTTTAGGGTCTAATCCCTTGCCGTCGTCTTCTACAGAAATATATATATCTCCACCTGATTTTTTTGCACTGAGGGTCACTTGCCCTTCAGGCTCTTTTCCAAACGCCAATCTTTCTTCTGAAGATTCAATTCCATGATCTACAGCATTTCTAACAAGATGCATTAGTGGATCAGAAATATTTTCAATGATGTTTTTATCTACTTGAGTATCTTCACCTACTAAATCAAATTTAACCATTTTATCTGTTTTGCTAGTAATATCCCTAACAATGCGATTCATTTTTTGAAAAGTCATAGTAAGTGGTACCATCCTGATTTCCATCACAACATCTTGTAAATCTTTAACTATCTTTCTCATTTGATGAACTGACTTATTAAAATTATCTAGTTCTAAGCCTTCCAAATCTTTGTTTCGACTAACCATTGATTCAGAAATTACAATTTCACCCACTAGATTTAAAAGGGAATCAAGATAATCAACTTTCACGCTAATGAAGTTTTGTTTTGCAGTTTTTGTTTTGTCTTTTATTATTTTATTTTTCTTTGGTTTTCGTTCTTGTTTCGGAACTAGGCAATCATTCAAATAGAGTTTTTGAAATTCATCTATATTTACAGACTCTATTTCATATTCTTTTAAATAGAAATTCTTATTTAAGATTTCTTCAAAGAATTCTTTTTCTTGAATTCCATTAATTAAAATTCTAAAACCATCTTTTCTTATCAGATCTCTTACTCCCGAATCTTCAAGATCCGTTGGAAAACAAACCAAATTTTCAACTAATTCATTTAATTCATTTACAATAGTGAAAGCTCGAACTCCTTCCATTTGACAGTCATCTGTGAATTTGCAACTTATAAAATACAGTTTATCTGGAACAATATCCATTAATTCTTTTTCTTTTTTTTGTTCATCGACTTTTCTATTACTTACGACACCTTTTAAAGAATCCAAATAATTAACAATACGTATTATTAATTCATTTGCAGGTTCTAGGTCTAAATTGTTATTCTGAATTTTTTCAATTTCGGTTTTAAAGTAATCGATCGCATCTAAAACCAGATTGACAATCTGAGAATAATCATCAATTCTAAAATTTTCATTTCTCAAAAAATCAAATAGATTTTCAATTTCATGAGCCAGTGAACCAATGTGATTGAAATCCATCATCATAGAATTTCCCTTAATGGTATGCATTACTCTAAATATTTCATTAATGCTCGATTGAATCTCTTGATTGGCTTCTGTTTTCAAAATTTCAGTTTCCAATTGATCAATAAGCTTTTCAGTTTCATGTAAATAAATTTCCAGCATGGAATCATTTTTGTTTAAAGACACTTTTCCCACTCCTCTTTTTGACCATAATCACTATATTTCATATCGGGATTTTTTGTAAAAAATTAAGAGGAAAATAAAAAAACCTTAACATATATTATATGTTAAGGTTTATAAAAACAATTTTAATTATTTTTTTGCATATTCGATTATTTTTTTACGCCCAACTTTTTTATTCTTGAATGATCTAACAATAATTTCTGCTTCTCTAAATCCAACCGTAACAAAAGAGAATTTATCATAAACTTTTACTTCTCTTAATTTATTAGATTTTATACCAGATTCTCGAACTATATATTTAATCAATGAATTAGTATCATAATTATCTTTTTTACCCTTTGCGATAAATAATCTAGCTTTACCTTGTTTGTTAAGCTCAACTTCACTAATCTGATTATACTGCTTAGGATCAAGTTGTTCGTTGTAGTTCAATTTCAACAAAGTCGCCAATGCTTCTTTCGGATTGTAATTTTCCAACAATTTACTTGCCATATCATAATAAACATCTTCTTTATAGCTTCCAACAGAAACTTCTATAGAATTATATATATTATCTTGCTTTTTAACAATAACATCGTCAATTTTCGGTACTTTTACTTTTTCAATAGAACTCTTGGTTTTTTGAGTTATAAAATGAAGCCTTTTATACTCAGAAGGTGTAACAAAAGTAATTGCAGTTCCTTCAGAACCTGCTCTTCCTGTTCTACCTATTCTATGAACATAACTTTCCGGATCTTGCGGTATTGAATAATTTATAACGTGAGTCAATCCAGTTACGTCGATTCCTCTTGCTGCGACATCAGTAGCTACAAGAATATTTGTATTTTTGCTTTTGAACTTCTTAAAAATTCTTTCTCTTTGATTTTGCGAGATATCTCCGTGAAGAGCTTCCGCATCATAACCTCTTTCAATCAACCGATTTGCCAATTGATCAGTATCATTCTTTGTTCTACAAAAAACTATACTGTAAAATTCTTGTTCAATATCGATAATTCTACAAAGCGCCTCTAATTTATCGTTGTTTTTTACTTCAAAGTATATCTGTTTAGTTAAAACTGTTGTCATTTGATTTGATTTAACTTCAATTTTTTTGGGACTAGTTAAAAATTTTTTTGATAAATTAACAATTTCTCTCGGTATTGTAGCTGACATTAATAAAATGTTTTTATTTGGATTAGATTGTGCAATAATAAACTCAATGTCCTCAATAAACCCCATACTAAGCATTTCATCAGCTTCATCTAAAATTAGATAGTCAATATTTCCAAATAAACCACTTTTTCTTCTCATGTGATCCATAACACGTCCTGGAGTTCCTACTACAATATCAAGACCACTTCTTAAAGCTTTCAATTGTCTATCCATTGAAGAACCACCATATACCGGCATAATTCTCATACTACTATTAGGTTTTAGAGAATTTAACTCTTCAGATACTTGTATTGCTAATTCTCTTGTGGGTGTAATAACTAACACCTTAGGTGCTTTATTAAATTTTAATTTATCTAACAAAGGAATTCCAAAAGCTGCTGTTTTACCTGTTCCTGTTTGTGCTTTTGCAATTATATCCGTATCACTTTCTAATAATATCGGTATCATTTTTGTTTGAATCGGAGTAGCTTCCTCAAAACCCTTCTTGTTGATTACCTTCAACAATTTATCTGAAAGGTTAAATTCGTTAAATTTCATTGTTTCTTTCATATTTGCTCCTTTTTTTCCATAGTAGCTTTAGTAAACAACAAATTATATCAATTGTCAATATGTATTTTAATTATTAATAAAAAAACTGTTGAGTTGAAATAAGTAGTCTAACATATTATAATAAGAAAAAATGTCATTGGAGGAAAGTATTATGAAAAGAGTTTTTTCTGGAGTACAACCATCTGGTATGATCCATCTTGGCAATTACTCTGCTATGCAAAATTTTGTTAAATTGCAAGAAGATGATAGCGACTGTTTTTATTGTATAGTCGACTTACATTCTATTACACTGCCACAAGATCCAAAAGTTTTATATGAAAATTCTTTAGAACTTGCAGCTTTATATGTTGCAATCGGACTCGATCCTAAAAAAGTAACATTGTTTTTACAATCACAAGTTCCATCACATACCGAACTGGCGTGGCTCCTCCAATGTAATTCATATATGGGTGAATTGAACCGCATGACTCAGTTCAAAGATAAGTCCAAAAATATGACTTCGATTACAACTGGCTTATACACTTATCCTATACTCATGGCGGCAGATATCTTGGCTTATGATACAAACTACGTGCCGGTAGGAGAAGATCAAAAACAACATTTGGAGTTAACAAGGGATATTGCAATGAGATTTAATAATAAATATGGAGAAACTTTTGTTGTCCCAGAGGGTATTTATCCAAAAGTCGGCGCTAAAATAATGTCTCTAGACGATCCAACTAGTAAAATGAGTAAAAGCAATCCTAATAAGTTTAGTAAAATCGGTATTTTGGAGAGTGAATCTAAAATCAAAAAAAGTATTATGAGAGCTACTACAGACAGTGATATGGAAATAAAACTTGATTGGGAAAATAAACCTGGTGTCAGCAATCTTCTAACTCTGTATTCTGTATTTGGAAATGTTTCTATTCCTGAACTTGAACAGAAATACAAAGGCGTTGGTTACGGTTCATTGAAAAAAGATTTAGTTGCTGTGGTAATTGATTATCTAAAACCTATAAAGGAAAGATATTCAGAACTTAGAGGTAATGATGAACTAGAGAAAATTCTAAAAGAAGGATCTGAAAGATCCAACTCTATTTCAAGTGACGTAGTTAAAAGAGTTAAGAAACAAATGGGTTTTGTACAATTTTGACCTCAGTCAACTGGGGTTTTTATTACTAATTCTATAACTATTGTTTCACTGAAACAAAGTCAAAGCGAATCATAAAAATACAGATTTATTTCAATATTGAAAACTTGTGGGTGTTATAAACTACACTTGACTTATAGAGGTGATTAAATGGTCCAAAAAATTATTTTCTCCTTATCTTCAATAATAATTATTTTAATTCTATTTATATTGAGTAAAAATAGTTATCGATATAGAAATCTACTAGGATCATTCGGATTATTCCTTTCTTCTTTATATATAATATGGCGAATATTTTTTACTTTACCAAATATTTCGACTATCGATTTTATTTTTGCTTTCTTATTAATTTTTTTTGAGACAATATCATTAGGCCAAAATTTAGTTTTACGTTTACTTTTTTCAAAACATAAACCAATGATTTTAGAACGCACCAAACTTTTTAAAGAGAAACCTACTATTGATATAATTATTTCTACTTATAATGAAACTCCTGAAATTTTAGAAAGAACAATTGTGGGTTGCCTCAATATTATTTATCCAAAGAACAAACTCAATATCTATCTTGGTGATGACGGAAAAAGAAGTTCAATAAAGAACTTATGCTCAAAATATCAGATTAATTATATTACAAGAGATGATAATAAAAATGCAAAAGCTGGCAATATCAATAATGTTCTAAAAACTGCAAATGGAGAGTTTGTTCTACTCCTTGACGCCGATATGATACCAAAAGACAGTATTATAACTGCTATGCTCGATTACTTTGAAGATGAATCAACAGGATTTGTACAATCTCCTCAAGTATTCTATAACCTTGATCCTTTTCAGTATAATCTTGGAATTGGGTTAAATATTCCAAATGAACAAGATTTCTTTATGCGAACAATGCAGGAAAAAAGAGCAATTTTCAATTCTGTTCTTCATGTTGGAACTAATGCTTTATTTAGAAG
>JAYENG010000032.1:0-3791 GCA_034721975.1 Bacillota bacterium | reverse complement strand
CCGATAAAACTGATCAGCGCATATACCAATACAACATCCATAAAGTAACTCTCCTTTATAATTGATGAAATAATCGCCATAACAACAATCGTTTTCGTTCCAATAACATTGATCCCGATAATTCGATCACCCTTAGAAGGACCTTTGATGACTCTAATCATTGATAAAAGCGTTGTCAAAGCAAGAAATATTGTTGCACCTATTAAAAATTTATTCATTTTGCGCCTCCTCAATCTTGAGAAGTGTCTTCTCGAAACAATTTCCAACTAAACCCATTGCATAATCTTCATTCAAACAATGAACTTGAAATTCGCTACCCTGCAGATCAACCGTCATAGTTCCAGGTGTCAATGTGATTGAATTCGCCAATATCGTCAAAAATATTTCACCTTTTAGACTGCTTTTATAGTTGACAATGCGAGGACTGATATTCATCCTTGGACTCAAGACAATTATCGCAACATGAATATTTGCAATAATTACTTCTTTAATCAAATCTATAATATATAACCCCCATAAAGGAATTGTCTTTAATTTGAATAGTTTTACATCCTTTATCTCATCATAGTTGATTTTATATATAAGTAACGAAATCAACAGAGCGGCAATTAGATTTGCCACGCTTATTTTCTCTGAAAACAATATAAAGAATAAAAGCAATATTATTACAACACGCCATTTGACTTTCACTTTTTTCACCCCACTAATATAATACATTGCAAATTTTATGCCAAATATTTTTTCAAAAACAAATAAAGCTTTTCAATCCTTGTAACCAGTCACTTTGTTTTTTCAAAATAGTTATCTTTTACTCATATATAAACAATTATTTTGTGTGTCAGTAAATCATTTTACACTATATGTTTCATTGTGAATCACATATAGTAAATAATACAAATTTAAATGCATCATAACGATACAATTGTACCATTATGATGCATTCGTTAGCTTAATATCCTACTTTTTTATATTTTTATTTCATATTTCTCGATTTTTCTATATAAAGTGCTTCTTCCTATTTCCAATACTTTTGCTGTTTGAACCAAATTTCCATCAGCTATCTCCAACGCTTTTTTTATCGCTTCCTTTTCCAGTAAATATAAAGGCTTGACCACAAAAGATTCTTCAACTTTTTTAACATTCAACTGTTCTTTGATATATAAAGGGATATGTTCATTCGATAACTTGACTCCGTTATCAACAAGATTACATACCATCTGCATTACATTTTGAAGTTCCCTTACATTACCCGGCCAAGAATATTCACGCATAACCCAATAAAAATTATCGTCTATTAAAATTTTTCCCGATTTCTGTTTTGAAAATTGTCTGTAAAATCTCTCTATAAGTTTTTTTATATCTTCTTTACGTTCTCTTAAAGCCGGTGTATGAATCGGCATAACATTCAACCTATAAAACAAATCGCTCCTGAAGTTTCCTCGTTCCACTTCTTTCTTTAAATTCTTATGAGTCGCAGCTATAACTCTAACATCCACAGGGATAACTTCATTTCCACCAACTCTGACAACTTCCTTCGTTTCTAAAACACGAAGTAGATTCGCTTGAGTATCCAACGGCATATCTCCAATTTCATCAAGAAAAAGTGTTCCACCATCTGCAAGCTCGAATTTTCCAGGATTCCCGCCTTTTCTAGCACCTGTGAAAGCTCCTTCTTCATACCCAAAAAGTTCGCTTGCCACAAGGTCTCTTGGAATTGCACCACAATTTATAAAAACAAATGAATCATTTCTTCTTTGTGATTCATTGTGTATACTTTGAGCAAAAAGCTCTTTCCCCGTTCCACTTTCACCATGTAGCAATATTGTTGCATCAGAATTGGAGACCAATTTTGAAATCCTGATAGCTTCTTGAATTTCCTCGCTGTTTCCAAGAATGTCCTCAAAAGTGTAAATCGCATTCGACCCAAAGAGTTTATTCACTTGCGAATATACTTTTTTTGATTCTCTGAAAGTTATTAAATATTCAGTGATTTCATCTTTGTCGTCATATATTGGTATTCCATTTAGAATAACGTATTTCTTTGCTCCGTTGTCTTTTTTGAAATAGACTTCTAGTTCTTCTATACCATTGGAATCGGAAACAATCTTTTTATAATTGGATTTCGAAATATATTCTCCGATATGAATCCCATCATTTTTTCTTGAATCTCTACTCAAAAATCTTTTTGCAAAATAATTGGCATCTGTAATATACCCATCTGGACTAATTGTAATAATTCCTTCTTTAATAAATTTCATAACGGCTTCATGATGGTTGTTCGCTCTTTGTAATCGTATATTAGTCTTATTTAAAAGAATTTCATGTTCAATCGCTAAAGCGCTTGCCATTACCATACCTAAAGTATGCGGATGAACCAATTTGTAATTTCCAGTCATACTTAGCACAGCTACAACTTTACCCGCTTCATCTCTGATCGGTGCTGCTGAAGTGGTTAAATTATGATAACATTTCCTAAAATGTTCACTCCCTAGAACATGAATAGGTATATTTTTTTTCAAGGAAAGTCCAATTGCATTAGTACCGATTGTTTCTTCTTTGACATTCTTTCCTCTAAAAAAGAATTGACCTACAGTGGGATCTAATAATTGCTCGTCCCCAATACACTCAACAACATAACCCTTTGAATTGGTCAGGCGTACAAACATTCCATCATCACCCACAGTTTGATAAATAGCTTCCATAAAAGGTTTGGCTGTTTCTAGAATTTCATTGAATTCATTGTAGAATTGCTCAATTCTATCTTTGCTTATCTCTCTGGTTATAGCATGTGCATACGGAGATATTCCTATCTTTTTACTCCGCAACCAACTATCAGCAATTATTTTTCTGATTTTTAATTGATTCAGATTGCCTGTATCAACAAACTCCTGCCACACTTTATTAATTTCATCATTTTTCTCAAGTAATTTTTTTGTCGGCATTTTAATCTCCACAATATTATTTGTTATAATTATTCTATCAATATTTGCTCAATATTCATAGAAAAACAATTAATCAAGATGAGAAACCATATACTGTCAATCGTTTTGCAATTTCTTCGATGCTCCACCAATACTATTTGACAAAGAGCCAAAATAAAACGTAAGTATTTAAAAGTTTATTAGCGATTGGCGTGCCCTGCAGGATTCGAACCTACGACCTTCTTATTAAGTTAAATTATAAAATTCCATATTTTAAACAAAAAAAATAAACGTTGAATTATAAACGTTTTTGTAATACTGGCGCGCCCTACAGGATTCGAACCTGTGACCTTCTGATTCGTAGTCAGACACTCTATCCAGCTGAGCTAAGAGCGCAAAATGGAGGCGGCAACCGGATTTGAACCGGTGGATAAAGGTTTTGCAGACCTGCGCCTTACCACTTGGCTATGCCGCCCTGAAATAAATGGTGACCTATCCGCGACTCGAACGCGGGACACCCTGATTAAAAGTCAGATGCTCTACCAACTGAGCTAATAGGTCATGATTTTGGAGCAGAAGACGGGATTTGAACCCGCGACCCTCGCCTTGGCAAGGCGATGCTCTACCACTGAGCCACTTCTGCAAAATATGGTGGAGGGAGAAGGATTCGAACCTTCGAAGGCGCTGCCAACGGATTTACAGTCCGTCCCCTTTGGCCGCTCGGGAACCCCTCCTGGATTTTAAAAAAAATGGAGCTGGTGATGGGACTCGAACCCGCAACCTGCTGATTACAAGTCAGCTGCTCTTCCAATTGAGCTACACCAGCTTATTATGGCGATCTGGATGGGATTCGAACCCACGACCTCTAGC
>JAYENG010000031.1:0-3853 GCA_034721975.1 Bacillota bacterium | reverse complement strand
AAATGACGAAACTTATCATCTTTTCAGTGAAAGAGAATTTGAATTGATGAAAGATGACGCAGTGCTTATCAACACATCTAGAGGACCGATAATCGATGAAAAAGAATTAATCAGTGTATTGAAAGCTGGAAAATTGTTTGGCGTCGGCCTTGATGTTTATGAAAATGAACCGATTGTTCCGAATGAACTTATTGACTTGGAAAATGTAATAACACTGCCACATATAGGAAGTGCCACCAATGAAGCGAGAAAGGCGATGGCTATTATTGCAGCGAATAATATAATACAAGCTTTAGAGGGAGAAAAACCAGAAAATTTGATTTATTGATTTTTAAAAGGAGAGAGAAACCATGCAACTGATACAGATAAAAAACAATACTTACTATTTTGACAATCCATCGATTATCGGTCTTTACAGATTGAATGAGGTAGATGTTGCGTTGATCGATACAGGTCTTAATGACGATGCGGCAAAAAAAGTTTTAAAGATAATCAAAGAGAATGACTGGGAAGTAAAAGCAGTCGTCAACACTCACTCTCATGCGGATCACTGCGGTGGAAACAGTTTGATTCAAAAAAGAACGTATGCCAAGTTCTATTCGTCTAAAATAGAAAAAAGTTATATTGAAACAACATCTGCTGAACCGCATTACCTTTTTGCTTCTTATCCACCAAAAGTGTTGAGAGCGAAGTTCCTGCAAGCCAAGCCATCTAATATTGACTTTGTTATTGATGAAGAAGAGTTAAACATTGAGGGAAATAAATTTCAAATAATAGATTTAAAAGGGCATTCACCAGAGCAGATTGGATTGATAACTCCAGATGATGTTTTTTTTGTAGCTGATAGTGTGATTGAATCCACGATAATTGAAAAATATAAATTTCTTTACAATTATTCTCTAAAAGAGCTGTTCAATTCACTTGATAAGATTAAAGAGATCAAAGCTGAGTATTACGTATTATCACATGGTGGAGTAAAAAAAAGTATCGAACAAGATATCGACAATAATTTAAAAGCGCTGGAATCATTGAATGAATTCATACTTGATTATCTAGAGAAACCTGATAATAAGAATAATATCCATAAAGCGATGATTAAAGAATATGGATTGATGGAAAACATACCGAATTATTATTTGAACGACTCTCTTCTAAGTTCTCACTTGGGGTATCTTATTGAAGAAGGCAAGATTGCATTTGAAGTGATGGATGGTGAAGTAATGTATGAAAAAGCCTATTTATAATAGGCTTTTTACATGCATATAAGCAGTTTCTATAGCTAAATTTGCATTATCTATGATGTTTCCTCCGCCTTGGGCTGCAAATGGACTGCCTCCACCTCTGCCGTTTATTAATTCCAATGGCTCTTTAATAATATCTTTCATATTTACATCTACATTTTTGGACCTTGCAAACAGTAATTTCACATCATCGTTTACAAGTGAGAATAGAGTGATATAACCGGGTTCGTTGACGATTTTAGACGAAATTGTTTTTACAGATTTCATATCTATATCTCTAAACTCATATTTGATAAGTTTGATATCATCATAAACTTCAGCATGTTCATTGAGATCGTTGATTTTATATCCAATAAGTTGTTGTTTCAAATCTTTGATTTCAGTAATTAAAAGGTTCGTATCATCTTTGGATTTTTCATAGCTGTTTTCAATTTCATCAGGACTTACCGACATATCGGCAGCCAATTTGTTGATCAAGTCGTTTTTTAATCGGTAATCTTTCAATGCGCGGTTACCACAGACAAATTCCAACCTGATTCCATTTTTATGATTTTCAAACTTTTTAATTTTAACGAGTCCTATTTCACCTGTATTATTCACATGAGTCCCACCACATGGAGAAAAATCAAAGTTTTCCACTTCGATAATCCTGATGTTTTTCAAAACCTTAGGTGGTTTTCTAAGCGGCATTTGATTCAGCGTTGCTTTGTCAGGATAATGTATGATGATAGGAAGATTTTTAAAGACTATTTCATTACTCATATTTTCCGCTTTTTCTAGTTCTAGAGCACCTAATTTTTTATCAAGGTCAATAGTGACAGTATCATTGCTTAAGTGGAAACCGACAGTGTTTGCATCGAATAATTTTTCGAATGTCGAAGATAATATATGTTGCCCCGAGTGTTGTTGCATTAAATCAAATCTTGAATTCCAGTCGATTCGACATTTGACATCAAGATTGTTTGCAGGTTTATCTTTTGAATAATGGTAGATTTTATCATTTTCATATTGAACATCGAAAATGCTGCAATTGCCAATAAAACCTATATCACTAGGCTGTCCACCTCCTTCGGGATAAAAGCATGTTTTATCGAGTTCAATCATAAACATTGAATTTTTTTCAATGATATTTACGATATCAGCCGTAAATTCTGCAATATATGAATTGCTGATGAATAAATTTTCCGTCATTTTTTATTCCTCCTATTGCTTTATTTATTCTATTCAGTTATTATTATACAATAATATATGAGGTGGTTACGATGACAACGAAAATAATTGATGATATTTTACAGTTAAAAGTTAAATTGCTTAATTTTTTATCTGATGAATCGATTAAAAAAGATATGGAAAAAGCTTATAGCGAATATGTTTCTGATAAACAGATTTCCGGTGCACATGGTGATAAAGGTTTTAACGATTGGGTTATTCACGATTATCGTTTTAATGGAAAATATGAATTGATAGATTTATATAAGAAAAACAATCACGTTGATGATAATTTATACAAATCATTTAAAAATTCAAAAATATCATTTTTCAGTGTATTAAAAACTGAAAAGAGTTTTATTTTAAAAGACATATTTGATAAAACTGATTATGTAATAGGAAATATTGAACTACTTGATGAAACGGGAATTATCTTTTCGAGGATATATCCTTACAACAATAATTACTATTTTGTTGATGAAATGACGATTTTTGATGGAAGTTTCAAAGAATATTTGTTGAAGGGGATTATGAGTAAATTTGTTGAAGCCAAGAATCTGATTGGATATTTGGAGATAAATGAATTTATCAGTAATAATTCAATGTTGCTTTATGTTTTTTCCAATATAATAGATGATACTATCGGTATCGAAAGCGAAGAAGAAAGTTACGATATTCATGAGGCTGTTTATGTTGTTAAAGATAGAGTAAAGGTCGATGAAGTATTGAAAAATTCTGATAAGATTGGAATTTTAGCCCTTGAAGAGGGAATTTATAGAATTATTGAAGATAAATTGATTTTGGGAGAGATCGTCGATTTGAAAAATAAGTTGGAATTTGATTTTAGAGGTGTAGAGGCTCTGAATGAAGGAAAAGAACTTATTGATGATGTATTTGGAGATTCTTTGGTCCATTTATCAGATCAGATAATAACAATTGACGATTTGTTGTAATGTTTGTGATTTAATAGTAAAATCAGTATAGATGTACTTGTATTTGAGAGGAGCTTGAAAATGGAATTACCCTCGGGTAAGTCAAAGATAAAAAACAATAAAACTGTATATAAATCACTTGAAAGCAGCGGTGTAACAGTTGGAAGTATTATTGATGACATTAAAAATATTATAGAGAATAATGAAGACCCTTCGATGAAAATAAACGACTTGTTTAACGGTGTCGAAAATAAAATCGGAAAAAACAGTGCGATTGATAGAGATAAAATAAAAAAAATGATTTTAAAACATCCTTTTTTTAAACATCCTAATCATTATTATATTAGATTAATTACAATAATGAAGTATTTGAAAAAGAAAGGAATAGATGTTCGAATTAAAGACATCGATTTAGTTGTCGATGAAATCATTCAAACAGTTCCTGGAGTGATAAAGATTAAGGAAGACCGT
>JAYENG010000030.1:0-3870 GCA_034721975.1 Bacillota bacterium | reverse complement strand
TACTAGTTTGCACCAACCACTAGCTCTCTCGAATAATTCTAATCAATCACTGTCTCCGTCGTAACATTTAAGTATATTGTTGTCAATTATAGCGAGTGTCAACGGACATGTCAATAGATAATAGTAAAATATATTAGAAAATTCAGAAAATTAAATTTTTTATTGACTTTAAAGAATATGTTCACTATGATATTAAACAACATACATCAAATAATAAGAAATGCTTAAAAATATGAGGAGTGATTTTTTGAAAAACAATAGAAGCAGTGAAATTACAAGTGGCTTGGCAAGAGCAGGACATCGCTCTTTGTTATACGCCATGGGATATCTTCCTGAAGATTTTGGAAAACCCATGATAGCTGTCGTAAATGCACAAAACGAAATAATTCCAGGTCATTTTCATTTAGATGAAATTGCTGTACAAGTAAAGCAAGGAATCAGTAGTGCAGGTGGAATACCTATGGAATTTCCAGCAATCGGTATATGCGATGGTATTGCTATGAATCACAGTGGTATGAATTATCCGTTGGCGTCGAGAGAATTAATTGCAGATTCAATAGAAGCGGTGATGATGGGACACAAATTCGATGGCATGGTATTGGTTGGAAATTGCGATAAAATTGTACCTGGTATGTTGATGGGAGCTGCAAGGCTAAACATACCTGCAATCTATGTAAGTGGCGGACCGATGCTTCAAGGTGATAATGCTGGAGAAAAAATCGATTTGATCAGTGGTGCTTATGAAGGTGTCGGAATGTTTAATAACGGAATAATCACTGCTGATCAACTGCAAGTAATTGAAGAAAATTCTTGTCCAACTTGTGGAAGTTGTGCCGGGTTATTTACAGCTAACACTATGAATTCGCTTGCAGAAGCTTTGGGAATTGCATTACCTGGAAATGGAACTATTCCAGCACCGTTCGGTAAGCGTAAACAACTTGCAAAACGCGCAGGAATGAGAATAGTCGACCTTATTGATAAAGATATCAAACCTCGCGATGTCATGACTATGAATGCATTTAAAAATGCAATTGCACTTGATATGGCGATTGGTGGATCTACGAATACAACATTGCATTTATTAGCAATAGCAAATGAAGCCAGAGTCGATATAGGATTAGAAGCATTTAATGAAATAAGTAAAAAGATACCTAATTTAACTAAAATAAGCCCATCTGGAGTTCACAGCATGCATGATTTAGATAATGCAGGAGGGATTTCAGCTGTACTTAATGAATTACTAAAAAAAGATTTGCTTTATACTGATGAAATTACTGTTACAGGAAAAACTATTAAAGAGAACGTTGAAAAAGCTATTATATTAAATCCTAAAGTTATTAGAACGCCTGATAAACCATATAGTGAAGAAGGCGGAATTGCTGTACTAAGTGGCAATTTGGCCCCACTCGGGGCTGTAGTCAAGCAAAGTGCAGTATCTGCTGAAATGATGGTTCACAGTGGACCAGCGAGGGTTTTTGATTCTGAAGAAGAGGCGTATGATGCGATTTTAGGAAGAAAGATTATCTCTGGAGATGTAGTGGTCATTCGCTATGAAGGACCTAAGGGGGGACCTGGAATGCGAGAAATGCTGAATCCAACTGCAGCGATTTGCGGAATGGGACTTGATACATCTGTTGCGTTGATTACAGATGGACGTTTTTCTGGGGGAACCAGAGGTCCGTGTTTAGGTCATGTTTCGCCTGAAGCGATGGTCGGTGGACCGATTGCCCTCATTGAAGAAGGGGATACAATTTTTATGGATATCCCGAATCGAATATTATCACTTGAAATCAGCGAGGAAGAATTAGCTAAAAGAAAAGAAAAATGGGTACAACCAAAAAGTAAGGCTGAACCCGGAACATACTTATCTCGTTATAGCAAGTTGGTGACATCAGCAAATACTGGTGCAGTTTTTGAGAGATAGCAAATAATATTCAAGCGAGAATCCATATTCTTTAAAAGATGGCATTCTCGCTTTTTATTTTTTCATCAACAATAAATATATTATAAAAGAACTTCATTTATAACAATAGTATCCCTTCCGAACGTTTTCGATTGATATAAGAAACGATCAGCTTCCTGTAAAACGGAATCCATGGTTGAATAAATATTGGGTATATTGCAATAACCGCCGATGCTTACAGTGATATGAGATTTTGTTGGAGAGTAACTATGATTTATTTTGTTGTTTCTGATGTTTTCAGCGAAACGGCTGGCAATGATTTTACATCCTTCTATTGTAATGTCCGGAAGAACAACAACAAATTCATCACCGCCATAGCGAGAAATAAAATCAGAATCTCGTTGTATGGAATTCTTTAAAATTTTGGAAACTTTTTTTATTGCTTTGTCTCCTTTTACATGTCCGTAATTATCGTTGTATTCTTTGAAATGGTCGATATCTATTATTAAAACTGCAAAAGGTATTTGTTTTCTTGTGTGGATATTTATTACATCTTCCAAAAACTCTTGAAGACGTCTTCTATTCGGGATATTTGTCAAACTGTCGATTCTACTGAGTTGTAGATAATTGCTGTTAAGTCTCTCTAGTGAAGTCTGAATAGTTTTTCTTTTCAGAACTTCTTTCTGCAAAGATTCAGAAATTTTAGCATTTTTGATGGCTATAGCAAAATATGAACTCAAAGCTTCTATCAGATGCAGGTCGTTGGTTGAATAAATACTGATTTGTTCTGATTGAATTGTCATAGCCCCTAAAACCTCAGTGCCGTGAATAATCGGTACATAGATAACAGAATGAATATTTGAATCGTCGATGTGATTCTTGTAATTATGATATTCAGTCTGCAGGTCATTTAGCAATATAGGTATATTATTTATTATTGAATGACTTGCCAAGGAATTTTTATCTCTAATTGGAAATGGTTCTATTTCAATTATTTCACCCTTGTCGATAAAAAATTCAGGAATAATTTTTTTGGTTTTTTGATCAAGAAAGACAATGCCGAAAAAATCAATTGAAGTCAAGCCTAAAAGACTCTCATAGGTTTTCATATAAATTTCATTGCTTTTCAGGGTAGACGTTATTTGTTTGCCGATAATTGAAATTGTACTTATGTTTTTGTATAAGTTGTTGAGTTCTTCATTTTTAGATGTCAAAACGTTATTATATCGAGTAATCAATTCATTTTCATGCTCAGTTTTATTGATTTTAAATTGAATTTCTATATTTTTTTGTTTTTGTTTAATATTTTCATTTTGTGCTTGCATTTTGAAAGCGGATCCATATTTGTACAATTCAAGAGCTTTATTGATCAAACTATTCTTTTCATAATATTCAGAGAGCATAATCGATATTGTGGCGACCAATTCATTTGATTTGATTTCCTTTGCAATATTAATCGATGTAAATGCAATATCTTCAAAATCGTCAAATTTCTCCATTGTCCAATATATGTCCAAAAGTTTTTTATTAACTAAAACCAAATTATATTTATCTTCTGTTTCTGACAATACGACTTTTGCTTCTTTTAACAATTCAATAGCTTTTTTTGTATTGTTTTCTTCATATAGCATTTCAGCTTGAAGAGAAACAGCATAAGCTATACCGATGTGATCATTGGTATCATAGTGAATTTTCAACGCTCTATTTAGAAGAGACTGAGCTTCTTGAATATTTTTCTGTTTAAATGCAATTTCTGCTAAATTTAAATAACAGATGCCTATACCTTGCACGTTATCGATGCTCTCCCCGATATCTATACTATCTTGATAATACGCTTTTGATTGCTTAATTGTATAATGAAGTTGAACTAGTAAAAAAAAATCCATAATGGGTCAAACTGTATTATAATTGTATCGTTAAAAACAATATTATATACAGGAGATGACCTCACTATGGACAATATTAAT
>JAYENG010000029.1:0-3890 GCA_034721975.1 Bacillota bacterium | reverse complement strand
TTTTCATTTGTTTCTAGAAACGAACTTGGAGATAAACTAGATTTTGATCTTGTCTATGAACTGATGGGTAAACACTCCAATTTGATTTTAATTGATGATAAGGACATCATTATCGACAGTTTAAAAAGAGTTCCCCCTTTCATGAGTCATGTAAGGCAGATTCTTCCCAATGTCAAATTCAAGTTGATAGAGAATTCTCAACTTAATATCATGGACATAGATTACGAAACGTTCAAATCAAAGATTTCTTCTGAAAACGAGAAGATTTTTAAAGTTCTTTATCTGTCTTTTCAAGGTCTTAGCCCTGCTTTTTCAAAGGAAATCCTTTATAGGTGCCAGATCGAGAAAAATACAATTGCAAGCGATCTTTCAGATTTAGAACTAAGATGCATCTATGATACGATTATAAAATTAGAATTCAAAGACAACTTCGTTTTCTTGGATCCAGATGGATTATTCAAAGACTTTCATGTTGTAAAGCTAAGTCGATACGATTCATTTATAAATAAAAATTCAACTTTGGAGTTGATCGATGATTTTTACAAAATGAGAGATATTCAAATCCATATCAGACAGAAATCCACCGACTTAAGAAAACTTCTCGATACAAGAATAAAGAGAATTGAAAACAAATTGGGAAACCTGTATCTGGATATGAATACATCTTTGGAATCTGATGAATATATGCTGAAAGGCGAGCTCATCATTTCAAATCTGTATCAAATCAAAAAAGGTATGGAAAAAGTCGACTTGATCAACTACTACACAAATGAAAATATCACAATCAAATTGGATCCGGCTAAAAATCCACAGGAAAATTCTCAAATTTATTATAAGAAATAC
Source organism: Bacillota bacterium (assembly GCA_034721975.1). Classification (GTDB taxonomy): domain Bacteria; phylum Bacillota; class Clostridia; order Peptostreptococcales; family Acidaminobacteraceae; genus DAOURC01. Next base: position 3,047 of record JAYENG010000029.1, on the reverse strand, counting down.
AATAAGATGAAGACTGCAAAATTATATTTGGAAACCGAAATCGGAAAAGCGAAAGAGGAACTTGAATATTTATATTCAATTACTACAGCGATAGAAAACACTGTCGACGATATGAATCTCGAATTGATAAAAGAGGAACTTGTATCTGAAGGATATTTAAAAAGAAAAGGTTACAGCAAACCAAAAAAAATTGTATCGAAACCACATGAATTCAAGTCAGACTCCGGATTTTTAATCTCTGTCGGCAAAAACAACAAAGAAAACGATTTGCTCACTTTCAAGAAATCGAGCAATAGCGATATATGGCTTCATGTCAAGAATATCCCCGGCTCACACGTTATAATATCAACCAAGGGTAAAGATGTAGATGATGAAACTCTTTTATTGGCGGGCCGATTAGCCGTTTATTACAGTAAAGCTAGACTCTCGTCCAATGTTCCTGTCGATTATACTGAAGTCAGACATGTGAAAAAACCAAGTGGCAGCAAACCTGGTTTTGTCAATTATTTTCATCAACATACTTTATATGTGACTCCTGATGAAGAAAAAATATTGAAGTATAAAATATAAGCATCTTGCGCCATCAGTAAAAACCTTTCTCACTGCGGATAATTTCCATGTGAAAAACTGATATCAGCGCATAATACAGAAGTCCATTCGGATAATGGCGAAAGAATGACCAATTTAAAGAAATGGGCTAACGGAGAGGATTCAGAATTGAAAGTTACACCAAAAGTATAAGAATAATGAAGTATGAAAGGAAATTGCAAATCGTAATTTCCTTTCATTTTTAGTTTCCTTTTTTCTTTTGGGATTCTCAATAATCTTAAGACAATCTTCATGAATGAATATATATCCGGTGAACTACATAATATGAATATTAGCATATTGAAAGTATCTATAAACAAATCATTCTATCTTCATATTTGAATTACAGAATTAAGCATATCAGTTAACCTAGCTAATTAGATATTTCTATAAATCCATTTAATAGCATCTACTGTATCTGTGAATTTAATATCATTTGCATACGGATATGTTTCTCTATATGCGTCCCATAATTTCATCAGTACATCTGATTCTTCAACAGTTTGAAGAATTTCATCCGCATGTAATAATAACTCACTTGAATTTCTCTTATTTGCAGTATTACTTATTGCACTTTTTAATATTTCAAAATCAATTTCATCAAACTTCAGAGCTTTTAGAATATATAAATCATAAAAATCTCTCATCCGTATGTTTGTATCACCTCTACTAAGTACTGTTTCATACTTTTCGGCAATAATTGTTTCAATATTATAAGCTAGAATATTTATTATTTCATCATTAAACATTGATTTATAACTATAATGAATATTTTCTGGAGTTATTTTATCACCACTCGAAAAATCGATTTTAAGATGTTGCACTATCCGCTCAAACTTTGCATTCAATTTAATTCTAAAGCCTTTGTACTCATCATCTTCTCTGATAGAAACGATACTTATAAAATCGAATGTAATACCATCATTGGCATCTATCTCAATAATATCTTCTATTAATTTCTTGATATCATCTTCCTCTACAGGATAGTTTTTAACCGTTACATCAATATCCATCGTACTTCTTTTTGATGATCCAATAAGTGATGCAATTAACAATCCACCTTTTAAGATAATGTTGCTTCTATAATCACTTAATGCAATTCGAGCTAAAATACGCTCTAGAAAAAAGTTTTGCATTAATGATTGTGGATCCACTTTGCTCAATGAGGCTAAATTCCTTATTTTATCTTTTAATGATTTTGAATTCAAAACAAAACCTCCATTGTATCCCTCACTTTATTTTCTAATCCCAACTTTTTAGCATACATCATAAGAATTGAATATTTTGATTTTTTACTTCTTGCATACTGTCTAAGAGCACTATTAACTATACCAGCATCCATACTCGATTTATTTCTAATAATATCGCAAATAGTTCGTTCGAGATCATACACATAAACTTCATTACCTTGATTTGTTTTCATTTTTTTTCTACCAAGTTCAATTAAAAATGGTTTTACATATCGGAATTTTACCGGTAAATCTTTGAAACTTTTCGCATTATAACTTGATGCAACTGTCATCACATGTTTAATAGGCGTCCGATCTGTTAGGTCATGAAAATATAAAGCTGTTTCATGTGAGAAAGTTCCTTTCGTGCACCTATTCTGAATAATAAGCATTATATCAGGTATTTCATCATTTAAAGAGTAAAGGCCTCTAGATATAGAACAAATACTACCTTGTTGTTTTAATCTATGGAGCGCTATTCGAGAAATACCATAGCTTAAAGCATCTTTATTGCTAATAATTCCATTATTCTGATGCATAATTTCTAATATTTTTTTATTATTCATCTATTCACCACCATTAAATAAGTATATTGAAACTTACACGCTGATAAAACCATTTTTCATCAGCGTAGTTGCTTCCTTATTTTATTATAGCATATAATTGTAACATTAGCGCTTATAATTTTGTATTTTGTCAGTGTATATGTTTCATATGCCGTTTTTTTATAAAATTCATTCATCAAATCGATGATTTTTTCTATATATATGTTCTTGAAGTTATTGCAGTCTAAATGAATAATTCGGTTTAACCATCAATCATTAATTTTTCCATAATTATCGACTGTGGGATTAGCTTTGATATATTCTATCGCAGCTTCTTTTGGACTGCTTACAATATCTTCATCCTCGCTGTTGTCTTTTAAAATCTTGGCGCTGTTAGACTTTAATGTTTTTATATTCGACTGAAAATAAAAATGCACATGGTAATTTCCATCTACATTTTGCTTTTGTCTCTATAATATTCAGTTGTGATTCAATTTGATGCATACTTTCAAGAAATCGAGCAATAGCGACATATGGCTTCATGTCAAGGATATCCTCGGCTTACACGTCATCATACAACCAAGGGTAAAGATGTAGATGATGAAACTCTTTTATTGGCGGGCCGATTAGCCGTTTATTACAGTAAAGCTAGACTCTCGTCCAATGTTCCTGTCGATTATACTGA
>JAYENG010000028.1:0-3897 GCA_034721975.1 Bacillota bacterium | reverse complement strand
GTCTTATTTCTTTATCTGATACATATGCAAAAGTAAGTTAATTCTATTGAACCGCCGTGTACCGAACGGTACGCACGGTGGTGTGAGAGGTCGGTAATTAAATTAATTAATTATCTCCTACTCGATTAGGAGAGTATGTTATGGGTAATAAAAAATTTCTGTTCGGCATTTTAATTGTAAGCATCACTTCTTTATTATATTTCGATATTTTAATAGCTGATTTTAGAATCACATTCGCTATTATAAGCATGGGAGCCTTTTTATATATTTATAGAAGAGTTAATCCTATAGTTGTTGGAATAATTATTGGAATCAGTACGTTATTAATTAGAATGTCCCTCTATTTTATAAAATATGGATATTTAACAGGAATGGGATATGGGTATGTTCCTGAGATATTCTTTTACATTGTGTATGGAATTATTTTCAAGTGCAGTGTTTATAGAAATAATGTTAAATCGTTAAATTTGATTTTTATGATTGCTTTATTTAGCGATTTTTTCGCAAATGTTTTTGAGGTGACTCTGCGAATCGTATTTTTTAATCAAAATTACAGCAATTCAACATTTCTGATATTGCTTTTGGTAGCTTTAATAAGGTCGGTAATATTGGTTATTCTACTAAAGGGAATAAAGTTGTATCGATTGCTTCTAATTAAGGAAGAACACGAATCCAGATATCAAAGACTTATTCATATGACTATGCTTCTTAAAGATGAAATGTATTGGTTTGAAAAAAACAAGAATAAGATTGAGAAGAGTATGGCTGAAGCGTATAATCTATTTGAATTGTTAAAGGATTCCAATAATGATGAACTGGCAAAACAATCTCTCCGAGTTGTAGGGGATATTCATGAAATCAAAAAAGAATATGAGTTGGTTCTAAGGGGATTTAAAGATATAACAGAAGAAAAGTACGAAATCAAAAAAATGAAATTCTCTGATATGTTAACAATACTAAAAACGACAATGGAATATGAAATCAATCAGAAACATTTAAATGTATCTATCAACTATGTTTCTTCTATAGATTTTTCAACTATAAAGCATTTTGAGATAATGTCTATATTAAGAAATTTAATCAGCAATAGTTTGGATGCTATGCAAGAAAATAAAAAGGGCGAAATTCTTTTAAAACACTATAAGAAAAGTGATTACTATTATTTTATTATTGAAGATAACGGGAAAGGTATTGATAATAGCTTTATTAATGAAATATTCAATCCGGGTTATTCTACAAAAATTGATTACTCAACAGGAGAAATAAATAGAGGATTAGGATTGAGTCTGGTTAAAGATATTATTGAAAACAAGTTTAACGGGAGTATTACAGTTGAATCGAAATTGAATCGCTATACTAAGTTCAAAATTGCTATAAACAGATCAAATTTGGAGGACTAATATGAAAATCTATATTTTAGACGATGATGTAAATATAATTAGAATACTAGAACAGATTATTACAGAAAAAAAAATAGGGAATGTTATCGGAACTAGTAGCAATAGTAAAAAAAGTATTGAGGATATCAAATCGTTGAAGCCGGATATTGTGATTATAGATCTTTTAATGCCGGAGGTGGACGGAATCAGTTTGGCTGAGGAAATTACAGAAAATTTGCCAAATATCAAGATTATCATGATTTCACAAGTCACATCGAAAAATATGATATCCAAAGCTTATGAAAAGGGAGTCAACTTTTTTATCAATAAGCCGATCAATGCGGTTGAAGTGTTGAATGTTTTGGCTGAAATAATAAATTATATGGAAACGGAAAAAAGGTTGGAATTGATAAAAAACATTATTAAAGTCAGTGATGACAAGTTTGTTAAGAAGGAAACCGTTAAAGAATCTGTAGAACGTGTTTTGAAAAACATTGGAATCATCGGGGATTCATTAACTGAAGAAATTGTGGAAATCGTTGAATATACAGTAAATAATAAAGAATCGAAATATTTGTCGATTAAAGAACTGTGCTCTATATTCTCTGATAGCCCTAAAATCTTAGAACAAAAGATTAGAAGAATTGCGACCATCGGATTAGAAAATCTAGCATATCTAGGAATAGAAGACAATATCAGCGAAAGATTTATTGAGTATTCAAATACCCTTTATAATTTTAAAGAAATTAAAACTGAAATGGATTATATAAGAAAATTTTCCAAAGAAAGAGGGAAAGTTAGCGTGAGGAAATTTTTAGATGGAATTTCATATTACATTAAAAAATAAACTTATTCGAAATATCTGAAACTTCTTGAAACTCGAATGCTACAATTTAGCTGTAGTTATTTTATTCATAATAATTTTTTAAGGGGGAATTATATAGTGGATGCATTAATGAGTTTTATTGGTAAGATCAACAGTTTCGCATGGGGCGGAATGATGATTTTCTTATTGGTTGGTACAGGTTTTGTATTGACCGTAGGAACAAGAGCGGTTCAAGGCAGAAAGCTGTTTTATGGATTCAAGATACTTTTTACTAAGCCAGACGATGAAGCAGAGGGAGACATCACACCGTTTCAATCGCTGATGACTTCGCTAGCTGCAACAATTGGTACAGGTAATATCGCTGGTGTTGCCGGTGCGATCGCGGCAGGTGGACCTGGTGCTGTATTCTGGATGTGGATTACTGCACTTGTTGGTGGAGCAACTAAGTTTGGTGAAGCATTCTTAGCTCTCAAGTACAGAATCACAAATGAAAAAGGCGAAAAATCTGGTGGACCGATGTACTACATCAAGTATGGTATGAAAGATGTATACGGTGGAAACTGGGCATGGTTAGGTTGGTTGTTTGCATTCTTTGCAACAATTGCTGCATTTGGTATCGGTAACATGGTTCAATCGAACTCTGTTGCGCAATCTATGCAATCATCTATGGGTATATCACCATATATTTCTGGTATTATAATAGCTGTAGCAACTGCTGCTGTTATTCTCGGCGGGATTAAATCAATCGGTAGAGTTGCTGAGAAAATTGTACCGGTAATGGCTGTAATCTATGTTTTAGGTGCACTTGTTATTATATTTACAAATATTGATAAGATTGGTGCAGTATTTGGAATGATCTTTGGCAATGCATTTAACGCTAGAGCTGTTGGTGGTGGTTTACTCGGTACAGTAATTCGTTTTGGTGTTGCACGTGGTGTGTTCTCAAATGAGGCTGGTTTAGGTTCTGCACCTATCGCTCATGCTGCATCTAAAAACAACGATCCTATCAAGCAAGGTATCATTGCATCATTAGCTACTTTCCTAGATACAATAGTTGTTTGTTCTATGACAGCATTTGTAATTTTAGTATCAGGATATATAACAATCGATAGTACTTCAGGGTTGATGGCAGTGAAGGATGGATTATCTGGAGCGGCATTGACAACTCAGGCATTTAATAGCGCTTTACCTGGACCTGGTGGATTTATCGTATCGTTCGGTTTAGTATTCTTCGCATTTTCAACAATTCTCGGATGGTACTACTATGGTTCTAAATCATTAGAGTACATTGCTGGTGTTAAAGCGGTTGAATATTACAAGTATGTATGGGTAGCGTTAGTATTCTTTGGAGCTATCTACAAAGTGGATTTAGTTTGGGCATTATCGGATACTTTTAACGGTTTGATGGCTCTTCCAAACTTGATTGCATTATTGGCATTAAGCCCAATGATGTTCAAGGCACTTAAAGCAAGTGAAAGTGGATTAATAAGCGACAAAGAAAAATCTGCATAAGATATAGAAATATATTGATTATAAAAAAGAGAAAGTCAAAAAATGACTTTCTCTTTTTAGTGTGCCCAGCATGGGCATAATCTAACGGGTTAAAGTCCCGAGCACATCCTAGTAGTGGAAAGTGCATAGCCTAAGACAAGGGTGTCCATCGTGAGGTGGAATCTGAAGGAAGTCGGTCGT
>JAYENG010000027.1:0-3962 GCA_034721975.1 Bacillota bacterium | reverse complement strand
ACATCTATTACATTATACTTAATAATAACATTATTAATCAAATTTATCCCCACATTATACAAAAATAGGTAATCTTACTTTGTAACTATCAATCCTCAAGTTTGTCAGTTTGGTCAAACTATCAACAATAAGGTGTTTCGCTTTGATTAAATCTTTCTCATCATTGAACGATTGAATCCATTTAAATCAATACAAATAGTTTATAAGATACTTAGTCGAAACACCCTTAAACGGCCGAATCCAGTTTTTGACTTACTGTGCAAACTATTAACATGATAAACGCCAGTCTTGTGTTTACCTCTTGCGATACGATAGTGGTGTGCAACATGAGTGTTAGCAAAATGAATATAACTCTTATGGGAATCGGTACAAATTAACGAATCATGAGAAATTCTATTCGCATACAAACACTCTAAGTCTTTAGTTGAAATCCTACCTTTTGTAACCAACTCAAGAATAATATTACCTGATCGATTAATTGCGGTTGAAACATAAATTTGTTCTTTACAGATTCCTCTTGTTTTGACTTCTTTGCCTCGTTTTCTTGGTGGTCGTGACATTTTAAAGCAACTTTTCTTATGATTGCCTTTAAATGATTCAGGAAAATACGTTTTGTCCATATCAACAATCGCTGCTGATTTCCTGATATAATAGCCTAAAATCATACACTTAACATAGTTTAATCATTTGTTAGTCTTAACATTAAATCGACTTATTGGAGCAAACTACAGATTATTGAATATTTTTCCACAGTCTTTACAAATGAATCTTTGAATAACATTCCTCTTTCCATGCTTAATAACATGGATACTGCCACAATGTAGACATACAACACCGTCGGAGTATTTTTTTTATCGACCTTCTTTATGAAAAAGACTACCATGTGCATTTAGTGTTATTACTTCTCCTAATTGAGCAAATAACCCTTCTTGCTGTGGAGAACTTAATATATGATCATCCGAGATAATCGCTGCAATTGATGGCATTCAATCGACCTCAGGAATAAAGTGAAAATGTTTGCCTATAATTATTAAAGAACAATTGTTTCTGTTATGTCAAATAACAACACTAAAGTCTAACAGAGCCGTATCATTAAAAGAGAGAGAATCAAAGGTATTTATAAACGAAATTACGTGATAATGATTATCAATTGCGCATATTTATTGACATAAATCATTAAAAGTGACACTCTATATAAGAGAAAATAAAAGGAGGAGCTTTATGATAATAGCTTTTGCAACAGATGATGGGAAAAAAACTATGGAGCGCCATTTTGGGGATGCTGAATATTATAATATTTATGAATTGATTGACGGAAAATTCCAAATGATAGACCAAATTGTAAATACGACAGAAGAAGAAGAGGGACATGCAGATCCTGTGAAGGCGAAAGGAATTGTCGATTTATTAATAGAGAAAAATGTAGAGGTCGGTGTTACAAGAGTGTTTGGACCGAATATAAAAAGAGTGAAAAAACATTTTGTGCCTGTATTGATTTCTACAGAAACAATTGAAGAGAGTTTAGAAGTAATATTTAATTCGTTGGGTATTATTGAAGCGGAAATTTTAAAAGGTGACAAAAGGGAGCATATAGATTTAAGATAGGAGATGAATTTGATTGATTTTTAAAAAAAAAGGTGGAAACAACGGCGGTAGAGGAAGAAATAGAACTAACGCCGGTTTAGGTGGCGGTGGAATATGTATTTGTGAAAACTGCGGGGCATCGGCAAGTCATCAAAGAGGAACACCATGTTATGATATGAAATGCCCGAACTGTGGTGCTAAAATGTCTAGAGAGGGTTTATCACAACAAAAGGCAAAACCAGTAGTTGATGAGAAAACTTGTACTGGATGTCAAAAATGTGTGTTTTCATGTCCATATGGAGCTATTGAGATGATAGCTGGAAAAGCTTATATCGATTCAAACAAATGTACTGGATGTCAGAAATGTGTTGCTGTTTGTCCAGTAGGAGCTATTAAATAATCGTGCATATTGCACGATTATTTATTTGCAAGTATCGTATTTTCTTTTTATTTCTTTGAAATCTTCCCAAACAATACGTTTTTTCGAAGGATCTCTCAACAATGCCGATGGATGGAAAGTCGCAAAAAGATAATAACCATTTCGCTCGATCCAACGTCCGTGATCTTTTGTAATTTTGAAATTTGGGTCGATGATTGTTTGCGCAGCAACCCTGCCTAGACATACTATAATCTTTGGATGAATCAACTTGACTTGATTTCTAAGGTATGGAAGGCAAGTCTTTCTTTCGTCGTTCAATGGGTCTCTATTATTGGGGGGTCTGCATTTTAGAATATTGGCTAGGTAAATTTCTTCTCTAGAGATATTTACTGATGCGATGATTTTATCGAATAATTTGCCTGATTTTCCAACATAGGGCCTTCCAGTAAGATCTTCTTGTTCTCCAGGAGCTTCACTGATGAAAACAATTTTTGCAGATTTATTCCCTTCCCCAAAAACAACATTGTTTCTTGTTTTTGAAAGCTTGCATTTTTGGCAAGTTTTACAGGCCTCTTCTAATTCATTCCAAGTAAGCATATTTCCTCCATAGTTTTTCTTTTCTATGTATATTATATCGAAATGTTTTATAAAAATATATATATATTCACAATTATTGACAATAACAAGTTTGCGGAATATAATGCGACCAAGAGTTCATATGACCGTATAGTCATATTGGAAAGGGATGAGGTCTTTGCCTAAAGATACATTCTATAATTTATCAGAGGAAAAAAGAAATAAAATAATTGATTCAATAATAAGCGAATTTGAGAATAATTCTTATGAGAATGCGAGTATAAATAGAATCATCAAGAGCGCGGGTATTTCCAAAGGAAGTCTTTATCAGTATTTCAATGATAAGAAAGACTTATACCGATATGTAATAAACTTGATTCTCGAAGAGAAAATGAAGTATATTACTCCCGTTATGGAAAATCCAGACAAGCATGATTTTTTTACTTTAATACGAGACATGTATAAATCAGGATTGGAATTTGCTGAAAACAATCCTAGATATTTAAATATTGGCAATGTTCTTTTGTTCGATGTAAATTCTCCTTTATATCAAGAAATTGTCAAAGGGAATATTGGGAAGTCTAATGAAATTTTTGAATATTTGATTCAACAGGGAATTAACAGAGGCGAAATAAGAGAAAATATTAATATCAAACTCATAGCTCATCTGATTTCAGATATGAATGTTTCTATAGTTGAATACTACAGGAAAAATATTTCTAAAGATTGGGATGAAGAAATTTTTACTGTTTTATATGAACTATTGGATTTTTTAAAGAGAGGTATTGGTAACAACGTAGACATTGAAAAAGAAAATACTTGATAGTGAAGTATAGAAAATCAAATGATATAGGTCCGGTACTTGCCTGAAATGGGTATAATATTATTAGATGCAAAATTGAATATTAAATGAGAATTTATCTAATATGCTGCAGGAAAATATTTTGCTAGTTATTATAGTTGTTTTTTAAGTTATTGAATAAAAGAATTAACTAAGGCTTTAACTTAAAAAAGGTGAAGTAAATTGTGAATGGATTAGCATCGCTTGGTATATTTTTGGTTATTTATGCTGTATTTGTATTTTATATTGCTGCTAAAAAGCCGAAATCGATATGGAAAATGAAAAAGATTCAAATGTTTGTAAATTCATTGGGAGAAAAAGGAACGGTTATTTTCTTCTATGTGTGGGGCGCGATTGCATTAGGCTTTGGCATTTGGTTATTAGTAAGATAGAAGAAGTTGGCGATGATAATCTCATCGCCGATTTATTTTTTTTGATCTGCAGAAGAATACTTATGTCAACCGTTTTTAAAAATGTCCCAGAATAAGTGAAACATTAGCACCAATTTTATTGGTGCTTTAATCTGTCTATAATTAATAGATAATAGCTTGAGAATTTATAAGTTCTTCAAAAGGAATATCA
>JAYENG010000026.1:0-3967 GCA_034721975.1 Bacillota bacterium | reverse complement strand
AGTTGAGAAAAAAATTATCAAAGAAAGATTTTTTGATAATTTTTTTCTCAACTACACTTAATTTTTCCATACAATGTTCAATGAAATCATTATTTTCAATAACATCAAAATATTTATCATTTCCACCGATGATATCTATTAATTGAATATCTTTATCTTCGATATTTGTATCATAAGTAACATCCAGTGACTTAGGAGTATATACTTGTGAAGCTTCCATTGCCTCAATAACCTCTTCTTGAGAAATAGATAAATAATCCGCAATATCCTTTATCTTAGGAACCCTCTGTAAATCTTGTTGTAATTTGTTTTTTACAACGTTAATTTTTTTAGAAAGCTCTTGGATTCTTCTTGGAACTCTCACCGACCATCCTTTATCTCTAAAGTATTTTTTGATTTCTCCAATAATTGTCGGAGTAGCAAAACTTGAAAATTCAAATCCTCTATCGACATCAAACCGTTCAATTGCAAAAATCAACCCAAGAGATGCAACCTGATAAATATCCTCATAATCAATGCCTTTATTAATAAATTTTTTAGATAATATTTCAGTTATATAGTGGTATCTACTAAAAAGTTCATTTCTAATAGCACGTTCTTTACTGATTTTATACATTCTAAACAATTCTTTTGACTCTATGTCTTTATATTTATTTACATTAGACATGGCTTAGCCCCCAATACTTATAGCCGTTGTTTTTTTAGTCTTATTCTTGTACCATTTCCTAATGTCGTGTCGATTTCAATAGTATCCATCAATGATTCCATTATAAAAATACCAAGACCTTTTCCTTCATAATCGTCTAAATCGGGTTGTTCATACTCATCAAAATCAAAACCTTTACCATCATCAGTTACTTCAACGATAAAATTTGAATTATCAATAATAAAAGACAAATTAATAATTGAACTTTTATTACCATGAATAACCGAATTGTTACATGCCTCTCCAACTGCTACTTTTATGTCCTCAATATCTTCAATGTCAAATCCCATATTATTAGCTACAACTGATGCAGTAAGCCTCGCTACACTCACGTATTCAGGTTTATTAGGCAAAGACATACTAATATTATCCTTCAATTAGTTCACCCTCTTTATAAATTTTAATAACCTTAAAAAGACCTGTAATTTTAAAAATTTTTAAAATATTATCTTGAACATTTATAATAGACATTGCATTTTCATAATTATTAAGCCGCTTAAGCAAACTGATTAACACTCCTAACCCCGTTGAATCGATATAATTCAATTTAGATGTTTCAAATTCAACACTTTCTTCTTTTTCATCTAAAATTTCATTTATCTTGTCCTTCAACATGATAGAAGAATTTATATCCAAGTCGCCAATCAAATCAACTTTCCATAAATTATTTTCCTGAACAAAATTAGTATTGACAATTAAACCCATGCATAATCACCTCTTATTTTTAATTTACTATCATTTTATCATATTATAGCATTCTATATGGTAATAATATTATAGCATTCTATATGGTAATAATATTATAGCATTCTATATGGTAATAATATTAGAACTAATAATAAAATATCTATTCCAAAGAAGAATAAGTATTTATGTAAAAAGTTTTTTGTTTTCTTTTTTTTCAAATAATCCGTCAAACAATAATATCCTATAAGTGTTGTAGACATTGCCATACTATATTGAAATAATTCATTACTTAAAATTCCTGGTAATCTATCAATGACATCACCATAGTCTTTTATATAACCATGAACATAATATAACTTTGAAAAAATATGTATTATAATTGCAATTAAAAATAATTTATCATGATTTTTTTCTGCCCAATTGAAAAATATTATAGAAATTGGTATAACGGTGAAAATCGTCGGCAATATTATGATTAAGGAAATAAATAAAAAGAAATTGATCATCAACATATTACTTGAGAAAACCGCCCATAACAAGTTTATTAATTCATCATTTATTAGATGTTGTGATTTTTCAATTAATACAGGGTTGTTGCTTGAAAACAGTATATTGCTTTTTTCTTTTTCTATTTCTGACCATTGTAAATAATCAAATTCTCCTAATTTAAAATAATTTGGATGGCTTGATAAATGATCAGTTTTTGTCAATAATTTTTTATCAATCAATCCTTCTTCTGTATAAGTATCTAAAAATAAATTATAATACTTATTATCTTTTGTACTTATATCACGCATACCCAAAGTAATAAGTTCTGATTGAATGAATTTTATTTCATTCTTACTAGAATCGATAAGTTTAGAATTTGTCATGCTCATTAGATTGTAAAATTTATTTTGCAATATGATTTTATTGTTGATATCATCAAAATTAAAAATATTAATAAAGTTTTGATTGAATTTTTCTTGTCTAATCTTAGTCAATATTTTAATATTATCTTCTGAAATTAATATGTCTATCTGCTCTACTGATAAATTAGCGCCGTTTTCTAATTCACTTATATCTGTAATGAATTTTATTTTATTCTCATCTATAATATATTTTTTTAATTTTCTTTCATTTCCCATAAGAGATTCAATTGCTAGAATAGAAAGAGAACCATTGTTTTCATAAATACTTGCAATTTCAATCTTTTTATCTTTTAAAACAATTTCGGTATTTTCCCCATCCCAAAGAATTAATTCATTATTTTTTATAAATAAAGCATAATTATTATAAAATGATGAAGATCTAATCTCATTTTCGTATAAATTATTTTTAGTTAACTCATAAGTATTTAAATTTATTATCAACTGATTGACTTTTTTTCCATCTTGAGAAGATAAATATAAAATCAGTTCATCATTTTTATTAAATCCCACAAATTTCGATATATCAGATAAATCAACATCAAATTTAAATTTTTCTAACTCATTCAATTGACTATCTAAAATTTTTATAGTTACTTCGCCGTTACTATAAAAAGAATTGATTATGTTTTCTTCATAATTTGTCGTATATACTTTTGGGTAAATTACGTTATAGACAACACTATCGGTTGCCTCAAATTTTTCTGTAACAAAGCCTCTAGACCATTCTTCTGATGGCAATTTCAAATTTTCAGCAAATAGCACATAAAAAAGTATTGAATTAACTAACAATAATGAAATCAATAAAACAACTTTCCAATTCTTTAAATATTTCATAATAAATCCCCCTTGACTTATATATTCATTATAAATATTTTTTATCAGTCAAAGTAAAAATTTACGAAATTGTAAGATTTATAAATGTATAAAAAAATGAACCCTATAACAGGGCTCAAAATATATAATCTTTTATTAAAGGGGCTATACATTTAGTTTATTCCCCCTTTTTTTATTTTTAAACATTAAACTATTCTTTAATCTCTATGGTTTTAGCCAATGAAACAACTTTTGAATTTTCTTCTGTTTTCATTAAAATAACACCTGAAGTATTTCTTCCGATAACGGAAATTGCATCAACTTTTAATCTTATGACAATACTGTCAGTATTAATAATCATGATCTCATCATTTTCATCAACTATTAAAATATCAATCATTTGACCAGTTTTCTTATTGATATTATAAGTCAACATTCCTTTACCGCCTCTAGTTTGAGGTCTATATTCACTTAGATTTGTTCTCTTTCCATAACCATTTTCAGTTACAGCTAATAATGTCGCATTATCATTAACCAAAACCATTGACATAACTTCATCATTTTCTTCTAAATGAATACCAATTACTCCATATGCAGTCCGTCCCATTACTCTAACTTGATCTTCATTGAATCTAATTGCTTTTCCATTCTTGGTTGCAATTAAAACATCTTGTGATCCATCAGTAATTCTCACCGAAACTAATTCATCATTATTTTCTCTGAAGTTGATTGCATAAATACCTGTCTTTCTAGTAGTATCTAAATCTTTAAGCTTAAGTCTCTTAATAATACCTTTTTTAGTAATCAATACAATATATCTATCATCAAATTCTTTTACAGATTTTACTGC
>JAYENG010000025.1:0-4035 GCA_034721975.1 Bacillota bacterium | reverse complement strand
TTGCGAAACTTAAGAATACACGCTGCGATATTAAAATTTTTTACGCGGAAGAAAAGATGCTGGATAATCTGATCGAGGAAATAAAAAAATCGCCCGATCAAAGTGGAATTGATATGTATAAAGACATGCTGTTTGACGATTACCCTGCAGAAACCCTTGAATTATTAATAAAAAGAGTAGAAAGAATGGCTCAGCACACAAAAGGTAGAAAATACTACAAGTCAATCGTATATGAACTTAGAAGCATATTAAAATATCCAAATGGTGAAAAAATGGTCATGGAACTGATAAGTGAATGGAGAATAAAATATAGTAAAAGACGAGCGATGATGGAAGAATTGGATTATATTCATATAAATCATGGTTGATGGAGGTTGAATCGTTGTTTGACAGAATACCAGATAATTTATTTTCAGTATTAGCTTCAAAAAATAAACGAATTTATTATGATGCATTGATGGTAGTGAGAGAAGCCTTTAAAATGCATCTGACAATACTAAGGACAGATTTAATCAGCATGCTGATAAACTCTATGGAAGACGAAATATTGAAAATGGAAGAGGCAGAAGAAGAAACTGATTTAATATCAAAAGCAAATTTCATTATTCGTAAATTTGACAATGTCGGCTGGATAAAAATAGATTTTCAAGGAAACACCTTTGAAAATATCATTAGTGTGCCAGATTATTCCATGACACTTATAAATGTGCTGTATGACTTAAGCAAGGAAGAAACTCGTGAATACAATTCGCTTGTTGTATCCACTTACAACAACCTTAAAATGGCGGATCAAACAAGAGATGAATTCATGTATACCGCTTTTGAAGGAGCATATCGCGATACTGAGAATTTGCTGGATTCATTGAAATCCCTATTCAACAATATAGGTCGGTATCATCAAAAATTGTTGGATATAACGAAAATCAACGAGATATTGATTTCGCACTTTGATGATTATCAAGAGAGTATAATGAGTAAGTATTATCATCCATTAAAGACCTTTGATTCGGTCCCTAGATTTAAAGGACCTATTTTACTCATAATATCGAAGTGGTACAAAGATGAGCATATTAAAAACAAACTGGTCGAACAGGCGCTTAATTACAACGTTTATGAAAATTCAGAGTCGGCATATGCAGGTATACATTCAAAGCTTAATTTTATCGCTGATACATATGAAGTCGTCTCAGGAATCATAGATGAAATAGATAAAAAGAATAGCATCTATACTCAAGTGACCATAGAGAAAATTCAATACTTGCTCAATAGAGACCAATCCATCAAAGGGAAACTTATAAGTATCATGAAGACATTGCCTATGAAGGAATTCGATGAAGAGGAGATAAGACCATTTTTGAATATTTATCAGCAGAGCTATGTGGATCAGTCTTCTCTTTACTCCCGAACTAAAATGAGAATGATCGAAATGAAGTCGCCATTGAAAGTCAGTGAAATGTCCGATTCGAGAAAGGAAGTGATAGCTACAGCGTTTACATCAGCTATCGAGAGGGCATATAGCAATGAACGCATCAAAGAGTATATAATGCATCTTGTCGAATCAGGACCCGTTTCATCTGCAGATATGCCGTTGGAAATCATTCGGGATTTAATGAAAATGATGCTTGGAGCGATTCAAAGCGGCAGAAAAGATGTGCCGTTTGAAGTAGTGTTTTATGAAGAATATTATGAGAACTATGGATATATAGTACCCTTGATGACATTTCGAAAGAAGGTAAATTATGTGGATTAATGATTATGAAAAGCTGAATAATGCGGAAAAAGATACATTCAAAAGACTTGTCAACCTGATTTTAGCCAAGACATTTGTAATCAGGGATTATTATGACAAGGATGAAAAAAGAATGAGAGTGCATAACAACTATAGATTTATCGAGAGAAATTTTGAATTGTTTGTCGAGTATCTATCTTTTGGCGGATGGAAACTGCATAAGGACAATAATTATGGCGTCATGTATTTAAATAGTGAATATGAATACAATAAAATTGGATTCAATAAATTTACAACATTGGTGCTGTTGACGATGCGTTTGATATTTGAAGAAAGCAGGGAAGAAATCAGTATTAGAAATGAAGTGGTCATTGGAGTTAATTCACTTGTGCAAAAGATGTTGACTTTAGATATAATTCAAAAAAAACCTTCGATAAAAGAACTAGCTGATGCACTAAGAACACTTTCTAAATTTAAAATAATTGAAAGAATAGAGGGGAAATGGGAAAATCCCGATACTGATATTATCATATTGCCTTCGATAATTTTTATTTTATCAAATGAGAAAATCAGAAAGTTAAGTGACTTGTTGCTAGAAGGGCAAGAAGAAATCGAGGGTCAAGAGGAGGAAGATGATTATGAAGCATCTTAAGAAAATGCTGTTGGTAAACTGGCATTACTTTTCGCATGAACTAATTCATTTTGATAATATAAATTTTCTGACTGGGCAGAATGCATCTGGCAAATCTACAATAATTGACGCAATGCAACTTTTATTGCTTGGTGAAACGCGGTCTTATTTTTTCAACAAGGCAGCTAATGAAAAATCAGAAAGAACATTATTGGGATACCTTAAAGGTGAACTCGGAGATGATGGAGAAACGGGATACAATTACATACGAGAAGGAGATTTCTCAACATCGTTAGTAATGGAATTTTACGATGATGTCAACGATAAATCATTTGTTGTAGGAGCGGTATTTGATATATTCGATAAAAATTATAAATATAATTATTTTACTGCAAACGGCCCAATGCCCAAGCACCATTACATTGTAAAAGATGTTCCTATGAATAGACATGATTTAAGAAGTTATTTAAAAAAGCACTGCGGCAGCGGTTTGAATTGGTGTGAAACCAATAAAGCCTACAAAAATATACTGATGGGGAAATTCGGGAATATCAAGCAAAATAAATTTTTCAATCTAATAAAAAAAGCAGTGCCGTTTACACCTATCACAGACATAGAAACTTTTATCACTGAATATATGACAGATGTTAAAAACAATATCGACATGACATATATTCAGGATAATCTTAGAAATTACAAACGATTGGAAAAAGATGCAGAATCCATAAAGATCAGGCTTATGAAATTAGATAGTATAAATCAATCTTATGAGAAGACGATTCGATATAAAGAGACAATCCATCTTCACGATTATTTAATTCAAAAAGGGTCTTTTGACTATGAGCAAACCGAACTTGAAATTTTAGAAAAAAATCTTGAAAATTTGATTGAAGAAATCGACATTAAAGAAAATGAACTCAAGGATTTCGATGATAAGTTGATTGTATTAAACAATGAAAAAGAAAAATTGATTAGTGAAAAAGCAGCTTCGGATATTCAAAAAATGTATGATCAATTAAACAAATCCATTGAGAATCTTGATAGTAGACATGTTGAATTGTTGAGTTCACTACAAGATGCTGTAATGCAATTGATAGAAATATCTAAAAATACCCTTTTGCTCATTGAAAAATATGATGGAAACAAGCATGACCTTCAAGTAATCGAATCGATGCTGCAAGAAATCATATCAATTCAGATCAATGATGTAATGAATTTCATGAAATTTGATTTTCAAGGCCTAGTTGAAAGACTGAATGAAGTGATAGAGAGTGCAAAAGAACAAAGTTATTCTTTAAAAGAACAGTTAGAAGATCATAAGAGAAGGAAAAGCGACCTCAATGAACAACTAAGCAATCTTAGAAGCGGGATAAAATCATATGATTCTAAACTTATGGATTTAAAAGATTTAATTGAAAGCAGGTTGAACACCAAAGCTTATATTGTTGCTGATTTATTGGAAATAAATGATATGAGATGGAAGAAAGTAATAGAGGGATATCTTCATACTCAAAAGTTCAATATTATTGTAGAACCTGCTTATTTCAATGATGCACTAAAACTATATGATGACACAAAAAAACAATTGGAACTATTCAATATCGGTTTGGTGGATATTGAAAAAATAATGAATTTAAAACATCATGCAAATCATGGAAGTCTAGCAGAAGAAATA
>JAYENG010000024.1:0-4122 GCA_034721975.1 Bacillota bacterium | reverse complement strand
CCTAACATTCCCCTTTTTATTAAATGGATGCTCATTTAATATTCTTTTTTCTAAACTACCATTTTTTATAACATAATTAACTATCAACTTAACAAATTCCATCTGATTTATATTTAAACTTTCATCAGACAAAAACTCTGAAAATGCAGAATTTGCTGCCAATGGATCAAGTCCTACAATTCTACCAACTAATTTAAGTAATGGTTCATCTTTATATTCTTTATTATAATCTTCTCTCGTACCTAATTTTTCCCATAATAATTTTTCCAGATATTTAACATCATCTTCGCTAATAACTTCATTGTTTCTTAATTTATAGACTATAAAATCATCTTTATGTACTCTAAAATAACTATTAACTTTTTTTTCATAACTTTGCATATCATTAACAGAATATTCACCGGTGCTTTCATTCCATTCAAGGATTTCATCAATAAAATTTGTATAATAAATTTCTCCTGATTTACTATCTAAAAATTTAATTAAATCTCTAAAAGCTATTCTAACTGTTTCATGATCAAAAATATCAGCTTCTTCCCAGTATTCATTAGTCTGCACTTTATAAATAAGTTTTTCCTGTATCTTAACTTTTTCAATACTACCCTTAAAACTCAATTTTTCCGCTGTACTTACAACTCTATTTTTAGGTCGCGATGCAATTTTACCTTTAATATCAGCATATTCAATAGTATACATCAAATAATCAAATCTTTTTGCTAGTTCATCATCATCAATTGATGGTATAATAGACGCGATCTCTTCTTCTAATTCTCTAACATCTAAATCTTTCAACACTTCAAAAGTGTTTTTTTGATTAAATTTATGAATATACTTAAGTTTCATTCGTGCATTGAATTTAGTCTCATCAATTGCTAATATTTCTTTTAAAACCCCTTCGACTAGTATTTCTCTATGAGCAATATACTCTTCTGTTTGATAATCTAAATTTTGCAACTCTTTTATTATCGATATTTTAACATTAAATAAATTTTCTGTTAAAGATTTTGTCATTTTAGCTTCTTTACCATTTTTGTTTACTCTAAAAAATTCAAAATTACCACAATAATCAAATATTTTAAACTTTTTTTTATTAAAACCTATACCAAATAAATCTTCACATAATCTTGTTCCACGACCGATCATTTGCCAAAATTTTGTTTTTGAACGTATTTTTTTGAAAAATACTAAATTTAATATCTCTGGAATATCAATACCTGTATCTAACATATCTACCGATATTGCAATTTGTGGTAATTTTCCTTTTATTTCAAAATCATCCATTGTACTTTCTACATAATTTATACCTGTATAAATTGGTTTTGAAAACTCACCTTTATATCCTGGATAAAGAATGTTAAACCGCTTAACAATGAAATCTGCATGTTTTTTATTTTTTGCAAATATAATAGTTTTACCTAGCTTATCGCCACCCTCTACTTTTAATCCTTTTCCCATAAGTTCCTGAATTACAGTATCAACTGTATCATCATTAAACAAAAATGAATTTAAAGCTTCACCACTTATATCTTTTACATCATCATCAAAAGTTTCTTCAAATTGCTCTTGTTCTTCGTCTGAAAGTTCATCATAATGGATACCTTTCTCCATGAATTTAAGCTTTGCTTCCATAGTATTATATGGCACTAAATAACCATCTTCAATCGCTTCTCCAAGTTCGTATGAATAAGTTGGTACATTGTTTTCAAGCTCAAATATTGAATAAGTATTCTTATCTATATCATTTTTAGGTGTAGCAGTTAATCCCAATAAAATTGCATCAAAATAATTAAATATCGCCTGATATTTTTTATATATACTTCTATGACTTTCATCAATAATAATCAAATCAAAATGACCACTAGTAAATAATTTTTCATTATTCTTATTTTTTACATCGTCAATTGCATTCATCATTGTTGGATATGTAGAAAATACCATTCTACTTTCAGCACTATCCTTACTATCAAGTAAATTACAAAGAGACAATTCAGGCAATAAAGCTTTAAAATTCTTCTTTGCCTGTTTAACTAAAGCAGTTCTATCAGCTAAAAATAATATATTTTTAACCCATCCTCTATTAATCAATACGTCTACAATAGAAATTGCTGTTCTCGTCTTACCCGATCCTGTTGCCATAACAAGCAATGACTTCCGATTCCCTTTATCTAAAGTATCACAAACAGCATTTATCGCCATTTTCTGATAATGCCTATCAGTAATATCATCACTAATTAACGGATCCTTAAGTGTCTTTTTGTTATTTCTCTTAAAAAGAAGCCATTCTAATTCTTCTTTTGTATAAATTCCCGAAACAATACGCTCAGGATAACTTTTATCATCCCATAAATTATATTCAAATCCATTTGTATAGAAAATTATAGGTCTTACGCCATATTGATTTTCCAAACAGTCTGCATATCTTTGAGCCTGTACTTGTCCAATTCTTGGATTAACACTTGTTTTCTTTGCTTCAATAACAGCAAGGGGTTTCCCATTATTACCATATAAGACATAATCGACAAAACCAATTCCAGAACTATTAGGCATACCAGTTACTTCAACTTCTTCTAGACAATCTTTGCCGATAACCCAACCATTAAGTTCAATCTCTAAATCAATATACATTTTTCTAGTTTTATATTCTGATATTCCGTCAACTTTAAATTTTCTGTTTTTCTTATTATCTTCTCTTTTAGAGGTGTTTAACATTCTTAAAGCTTCATTTTCTTTTATAACTTCTTCAAGTTTACGATCTTTAGAACCTAAACGATCATAAAGATCTTTCAACTCTTCTCTAGTTTTATTTTCTTTTGCATTGTCTCCAAGAAGAGTTTCATCAAATTTAATCTCTTGATATTTATCTGAATAACAATAATCAATCCAAGATGCAAATTCAAATAAATTCCGAAGAGATAAAACCGCCTGTTCTCTTGATATTGGTGCTGATGAATGAACAGCCTTATTCCCTAACTTTTGAATATATATCATCATAGGAAATAATTTACTATCAATTATACTCTTAAAATTATAATCATGAATCAAAGTTGCTAAATTATCTTGATATGGAGCTTCTAAGTCTTGATCATAACTAAATACCCATTTAATAGCCAATTCTAAACCTCTTCTAGCAAGAATAGTAGTACTCGCATATGAAACAACCAAACTTTTTTCTGCTTCAATACAAGCATATGCAAAGTCTTTATATTTTTCTTCTTTTTTTAAAAAATCAAAATTGTAACACATATTATCCCCCACTTTTAATCTATAATTTATCTAATACTGCTTTTTTTATAAAATTATGATCTTGAAACCTATGTTTACAAGCTGTTTTAGCTATATTTAAAGCAAACCCTCGATCAACTTTATGTTCTATAATAACTTCTTTAATACTAAATACACTACTGCTTCATCATAAAATTTCTCATAATATTTTTTAAGTGTTATTTTCTTAGTTCGAAATTCTTTTAAAATATTCTTGGTATCAACAAATCCAATAACACTTATCTTTCATAAAGGAATTTCTGTATTTCAAGTTTCGATTTGATATTATTCTATTTTACAAGTTCTATTTAATCTAATATTATCCTTTTGTCGTTTTTCTCTTGCCAGCTTTTATATTCTTCAACATCATCTTCTACCATATTCCAAACAAATCCAAATACTGCTGCATCATCAACATATCCTAAAACTGGAATACTATCAGGTATCAAATCAATTGGTGAAACAAAATATATTAATGCACCTACAATTGCTATTACACTCCCAATTGGAATATCCCTATACTCTTTATGTGCATACGATCTAACTAACGAAACCAAAACCGGAACATTTGATAATTTTTTTCCAACCATTGGCACTTTTTTAAGCTTATGCTCAAGACGCTCTAAAAACCGTTCTAGTTGATCTTCATCATTAAGTAATTCTTCTGCTTCCTCTGATTTTTTATCAATCTGCTCATTCATTTGTTCATCCGTAAACATTTTCTTCATTTAAACACCTCCTTTGTATAATTAGATTAGAAATAGTAAGCAAATTAATTACGAACATTCCAATCTATTTAATTTAATTGTTAATGATCAAAAACAAGTTCAACCACTTCACAATTTTTAACTTTTATATTAT
>JAYENG010000023.1:0-4144 GCA_034721975.1 Bacillota bacterium | reverse complement strand
GTTGATATATGAATGAGGTTCATTCATTGTATAGTAAGGGTTTTGATGAATTTATAGCCTTATGCATATATGATTTTAATAAAAAAGAAGGTGTCTAATGTATTTGAAAAATGAAAAAGGAGCTGCGTTACTCTTTGTAATAATAATATTTTCTGTATTGATGGTATTTGCATCTGCCATGATTAGTGTATGGGGAGCAGAAGGGATGACAGCTGTTAGGCAAGAAAAACAAGTAAAGGCTAGGTATTCAGCGCAATCGGCAGCGGATTCTGTTGCGAAATTTATTGCTGATGCGAACAATTCCGATGATCCATTTGTTCTAGCCATAAAAGGGTTGACTAGTGATGAATCTCTTTCAACCAATGCGGTTTCTAACAATCCGATGACTAAAGCTTCTTTGAATGTTACAGTGAAAAAGTTAAGTAATAAAAATATAGAAGTTTATGCTAAAAGCAGTGTTGGAGGCGTTTCTGAGAATGTCACTCTGGTTATGACTGGAGGAGATATAGATTCGGATATTATTTTCGATGGTTTGATTGATGCTGGAGAAACGCTTAATTCGAAAGGATTTACTAGTATTGTTGGAGATGTCAACTATGGAGATACTTTAATTGGGAATCCACCTTTTAATGACTTGAGTCATATTGAAGGGGATGTAACAAATGAATCTATTGACTACGCTGAGCCGGAGTTGCCGGAAATCAATGATGTTCATGCAGGAACGGTTTCAACTAAAAACTATTCAAATATGAATGGTTTTAATGGCGATAAGATTGATAAATTGGTAACTAAGCAGAATAACCCTGTTAAATTTGACAAAGATCCTGGTGGAAATGATAAAATATGGACTCTTGTTATAGCAAATAAGCTTGATGTCAACGATGGGTTTGATATCCCTGTTGGCGATATGCTTATTATCTATATTATGCCGGGAGGAAGCGCTGATATTACTATACCGAATAATTACACAGTGAATGATTCAAACCAGTTGCTGATTATGGCGATGGCAGGGTCTACGGTTACAATTCAGGCGAATGCAGAGTTTAATGGTTTTATTTATGGACCATCTGCAGATGTGAGTGTAAAGACAGTACATGTAGCGTTCAAGGGAGCTGTTATTACAAATAATTTCAATACATTAGGTAACTCGGCAACAAACGCTATGATGACATATGAGGAGTTTGACGATGATTTATTTGATTGGAGTTATTATTTAGAATCGAATTATACTAAGGCGTATTGGGAGAGATAGTTATGAATAAAGGAATGACATTAATTGAAGTGATTATAGCTTTGGCATTACTTTCCATCATTTTGATTACTATGTTTACAGTATTCGGCACGTCTATTCTAGGAATCATTAATTTTGGACATGATACTGAAGCGGTTTTTAGTGATGTGGAAGATTTAGAAGATGTAATTTCAGCAGATAATCCAACTGGTAGCGCTGCTGTAACTGTAGGCTCGGAAACAAGCATGATTTTAATATTTGAAAATTCAGGTGGTACGACTTTTAATGTTGCTATAGATGGAAAATTGATAGAAACCAACAATCGGCAATTGCAGTATTTTTGGACGGAAGAGTGATGAAAATGAAAAAGGGATTTACACTGATTGAAGTGATTATATCTTTAGCGTTAATAGGAATCATAGGACTGATGGTATCTTCCTTGTTTTCGTTTAGTTTAAAAAACTATAGTATCGGCGTAGAACAAAGAGATGAGCAATTTGACATAAGGCTGGCAGCGGATATTATAGCTGATGAAGTGAAGACTGCTTCCCATATAGGGATTTTTTCAGATGTCGATGTAAATGTAAATGTCGATGCTGATGGCGATGGTGATATAGATAGTTTGGATAAGGTGAATTCTACCAATGGGGTTGTTTTTCGAGTGGTAGGCAATCGGCTAGTGAAAGAAGAAGGGGGAGCGATTCGCTATCAAACGGATGATATTTTATCGAATGTGATATTTCAGCTTCATAAGGATGACAACGGAACTGCCGGGGATGAAACCGACGATAAATATTATTTGGAATATACCATTATAGGAAGTGGTGGATATTCGCTTTCGACAAAATTGAAACTTTTGAATATTCAAGGAGTGTGTGATTCAGGAGTGCCTAGCGTTGATTATTACCTTACAACCGACATTGCAGCTGCGGATACAGATGTTTTAAGTGTGTTTTATGAATATTAGACCACTGGTGCCGTGTATGTAGTTTCGGATGTGCAGTGACAACGACAGAATTCTAAGTATCTAGAAAGCATTCTTGTTATCTTTGCGTTTGACCTACCATCGAATAGGATATTCGGGTTAGGTCATAAACATTCGGATATTTAAGAATTTATTTAAAATAGTAAAACCAGCTATAACATCAGAAATCGATGATTAGCTGGTTTTGTTGTTTGGTTTTTGTGTTAGTGGCTTAGGACCAGCAGTTTCGAAATTAACGGGTTTGAAAAAAACACGATGCAATCTGGATTGATATGAGTTTCATAAAGGAACAAACATGCATATCTATAGTATTTATAAAATAGACCCGAAAAAAGTAGGGGCTATATATTATAGACTCCTACTCAACAGTTGCTTATTGATTGTGATGTTTTCTCTCTTGTTCTTTACTGAGTAGATATATACAATATTGATTCATGCTAATACCTTCGTTTTTTGCATCATCAGCTAATGATTTATGAAGAGATTTTGGCATTCTTATTCTAAATGAACCCGAGTAATCACTTTCACTTTTAGGTTCTGGAATATCAATATTATTTTCGAATGCAGTTTCAATCCAAGTAAGTTTTGCATCTTCAATAGATTCTGATATTTCGCTTAGTGAATTACCTACTGTCATACATCCTTTTAAATCAGGATATTCAGCATAGTAAGTACCATCTTCATCTTCTTTTACAACGAGAGGGTACTTGAGACTCAGATAATATTTAATATCTTTTTGCATAGTAGACCTCCTTATTTATTGTTTTCAATTTCATCAATTAGTTTTAGAAATTGTTTTACATATATTTTGTTAACAGGTTTGTGTTTTGGAACCGTCAATATTAATCTGTCTAAGGTATATGAATAATGACTTGATCCACCTTTTGGTTGTCTTTCCTTAAAGCCGTAGTAAAAAGTAGATTTTGGAAGATTTCAAATTTTACACTTGATGGATTGTTCCTAATGCTTTGCAATAATTTTTCTTTTTTGCTAAATTGTATTTCCTCCTACTTCAATTATATATGGGCCCGTATGTGGTGTCAATTTAAATATGCAAGTTAACGATGATAGGCATATGGTTTTGTAACGGAGCCGACTGTTTTCATCGTAGTTATCGGCTTTATTGACCTAAAAGAAATTGCTGAAAGCTATTTGAAATTCAATGCGTGGTGACCACAACGGAATTCTATAGTACTTGTGAAAATATCCTGTGGTCTACACGTCTAACCTACCATCGAATCAAAGATTCGGGTTAGGTCAAGAAGACTGCGTAACATGCCACATTTAGCTTTGGCTTTTATATCCAGCTTTTCCATCTTATCATCTACTCTTTCATATTTTACCCCAATTCAAAAGCTTTAACTACTAATTCAGTATAACTTCCAAAGTTGACAAAAGGTATATTATGGCAAATGTGTTCCAAGATGCAACTTGATTTTTTGTTAATTTAATGGAGACCACCGGTGCCGCATAAAAGTTATAAGGATGGTAATGTGACCATTCAGATGCTGACTTATGTTTTGGAGATATGGAGGAAGAAAGGCAAAATTGAGAAATTGCCTATAGTGTTTCCAATAGTATTTTATCATGGGAAAGAAAAATGGAAAGGAAATCTTAGTCTTGAAGACAAGATATACGGATATGATGAACTATCGGCAGAAAATAAGAAGTATGTTCCGCGTTACGAAGTGTTTCTATTCAATGTATCTGATCTGACGGATGAAGAGATAAAAGGGGTGGCAAAACTCAAGTGGACACTTATTCTCTTCAGGGATATAATGAGAGTGACTGGAGAATTACTTGAAAAAAGATTGGTTTCTATATATAGAGAGGTTCATGAAGATGAGGAGTATTATTTGTCTGTACTTACATATGTAGTAAACGTGAAAGAAGATTTTAATAAAGAAAATATAAGAGTTATTACGCAG
>JAYENG010000022.1:0-4167 GCA_034721975.1 Bacillota bacterium | reverse complement strand
ATGCTATACTATGGGCAATGATAAAAATTCATAGAGGTGGAGAATGAAAAAAGACTATATAAATATGTTTGAAACATATTTATATGATGTGATTAAAACGTATGATTCAAAGGGAATGGCGATTGCAATATTTGATAAAGACAACACTCTATATGAAAAGTATATAGGATATAGCAACATTGAAAAGAAGACACCGATTAATGAGGATACAATCTTTGGAATTGCATCTATCACAAAATCATTTACGAGCCTTGGAGTGATGAAGCTTCAAGAGGATGAAATCATCGATGTAAATAAAAATGTTACTGAATATATCGATGGCTTGAAGTGCTCCGAGAATCACAATCCTACACTTTCGCATTTATTGAGTCATAATGCAGGCTACCTGCCTCAAAGGAGACTTTTAATCAGTGAATTTGCAAAATCGTTGGATTTGGATTATGAGAAGGATAATTATTCGACAAATGATGAAATCGCTCAAAATGGAATCAAAGAAATAATTTCTCAGCTTAACAGCATGAAAACTTATACCGGCAAACCCGGAATGCGAATGAGCTACAGTAACGTGAGCTTTGGAGTGCTCACTGAAATTATCAGAAAATTTGGCGGTGAAAAATCAAGCTGTGATTACATTAAAAAAAATATAATCGATCCACTGGGAATGAACAGGACATTTTTTGATTTCAATAGAGCTGATAGAGAAACAAACATTTCAACTCTATACTATCAAAACGAAGGCGAGATTCAATCGACAAATGATTTTCTACATATGGGTTATGTCCTGATGGGTGGAGGCGGATTGAAGTCTTCGGTTTCTGATATGATGAAGTATACCAGGATGTTTTTAAATAACGGCAAAGGAAATGCAAATCGAATTGTACAGTCAGATAGCATCGAAGAGATGTTGAAACCAAGAGTTGAATGCAAATACAAAGAACACTACGGGTATGGTCTTTCCCTTGGTGAAATAGATGGCATTTCTTATTCAGGCCATAGTGGAGGACTTACTGGTGTTTCCAGCTATTTTGCTTTTTCCAATCAGGCAAACAAGGGAGTGATTGTTCTTTGCAATACCAGCGGTGTACCTGCTTCAGCAATCGGTTTGGCTGCATTAAGACTGTCAGTCGATAAAACTCCGGTAAAAGACATGAGTGCTAGCAAGGAAACAACTTGGTCGAGAAAAACTATTGAAAACACAATTGGAATGTATTCAAGTGAAGAGGGAACAAATATCGAGATTTTAGATTTGGGCAATTCAATCAAACTGATTATCGCCGGAGAACCTTTCAGTGTTAAAACAATCAGTGATGATTTGATATTCATTAAAAATAAACTTATCGAGAGTCCAAGCAGAATAATAAGAGATGAAAATAATGTTGCGACTGCAATATACTCCGGTTTCAGAATGATACAAAGGAAAAGCGAAATTCTGTAATTGATTTATAATACTTGGAGACTATAACATCAATTACAACATATCCATTTATTTCTCAACCGATATGATTTTTAAGATGTATTTTACATATTTAATATCTATTTCTAATATATATATTCATTTAATAAAATAAATTTATTTCGAGGTGAATATGAGTAAAAAAAATATAATTTTGTCTATGCTTTTAATTTTCTTTTTATTTCTAGCTATACATGAATATAATTCTTTAAACAACTTAATTAAAAAAAATTATGAAATAACATTTGAAACAAATTATCAATTGCTTTTAGAAATAGATAGCCTTGTATCGATTGATAATTTCAATAATACTCTTGAAGAACAACAAAAAATAAATAGTTTATTGGAGATTATTTATAATAATTCGAAAGAACATACAAATTATGAAATACACACTTTTACAGACTTTGAATATATTTATACCTTGAATTACTTTGAAGATTATGTTTACTACATGAAGTCACTATTAAATACCCAAATTCTAAACAATGAAAGTATTGATAAACTAGACGATATCAAATCAAAAATAATTCAGACTAGAAAACTATATATGCCTGAATCTTATCTAAAATAGGAAAAAAGATTTCTTTCTTCTTTTAATTAATCCTCATATGCTTTTTTGATATTTACTCATAGTTTTCAAAGCTGTTTTATTTGTTTTTATGTTTCACCAGCACTATTTAATAAAGAGTTAGAAAGACAACTCACCGTTAAATGAGTTGTCTTTGACTTTAATATCTCAACACAAAATATTCAATACTATTTATTTCTTATTCCACTGTAACAGATTTAGCTAGATTTCTAGGCTTGTCCACATCATTTCCTCTTGCCAAGGAAGTATAATATGCAAACAATTGCATAGGAATCACGCTGAGTATAGGCGCTAATTCATCCATAGTATCAGGAATGAAAATCACTTCATCCGCCACCTTCTCTATCTCTTTATTTGACTCTTGAGCAACGGCTACAACATGTGCCCCTCTGGCTTTGACCTCTTTGATATTTGAAAGGATCTTGCCGAATAACCTGTTTTGAGTTGCCAAAGTAATCACTAATGTATCGTCTTCCACCAAAGCTATCGTACCGTGCTTAAGTTCACCCGCTTGAATCGCAAACGAATTGATATACGATATTTCTTTTAGCTTCAGTGAAGC
The DNA here is from genome assembly GCA_034721975.1 of Bacillota bacterium. Taxonomy (GTDB): domain Bacteria; phylum Bacillota; class Clostridia; order Peptostreptococcales; family Acidaminobacteraceae; genus DAOURC01. The sequence goes on along the minus strand of JAYENG010000022.1, from coordinate 1,560 downwards.
TTCGAGCGCCGTATCAAAATCCACACTTCTACCGATAAAAAACACATGCTCATTATTGAACTGAGTGTCAGCCAATTGTTTTATCTGAGTTTCACTATCAAGTATTTGTTTTACTTTGTCTGGCATATATTTTAATTCTCCGATGATTTCGTTGTAATAATCATCGTCGATATTATCTAAAGTCTTAGCCATATGAAGTGCAACCAAGTACATTGCTATAAGCTGAGTTGTATATGCCTTAGTGGAAGCAACCCCTATTTCTGGGCCTGCCCAAGTATAGAACACATCGTCAGAATCCCTCGCTACAGAGCTTCCTACTACATTTACTATGCTTAGGATTCTAGCTCCTTTTCTCTTCGCCTCTCTTAATGCAGACAATGTATCTATGGTCTCTCCCGATTGAGAAACAGCAATAAATAAAGTATTCTCATCTACAAAAGGATCACTATATCTGAATTCTGAAGCTACATCTACAGTTACAGGAATTTTAGCAAATTTTTCAATGGCGTATTTCCCGATAAGTCCCGCATGATAAGCAGTTCCACAAGCTACAATATATATCTTATTTATCTTTTCTAAATCCTCTTTAGTAATCTGTATACCGTCTAAATTAATTTTATTTTTTTTTTTCCAATCTTCTATGCAAAGTCTCATGAATGCCCTTGGGCTGTTCAAAAATTTCCTTGATCGTAAAATGTTCGAATCCCTCTTTTTCTGCAGATTCCACATCCCAAGTCACTTCAAAAACATCTCTTTTGACTTCTCTTCTTAACTCGTCGAAAATTTTTATATCGTCTTTTGTCAAAAGTACCACTTCGTCGTTCTCTATCAGGTACATGTCTCTAGTGTACTTGATGAGAGCTGGAATATCAGAAGCCAAATAATTCGCATCTGTTCCAATGCCTACAATCAACGGGCTGTCTTTTCTGACAGCAACGATTTTATCCGGTTCATCTTGCGATATCACACCTAATGCATAAGCTCCGTCCATCTTGTCTATGGCTTTATATACAGCATCCATTAAATCTCCATCATAATAATATTCAACAAGGTGCGCTATTACTTCAGTGTCGGTCTCAGATTTAAATACTATTCCTCTTTCTTCAACCAACCATTCCTTTAATTGCATGTAGTTCTCGATAATTCCATTATGAATCACGGCAATTTTAGATTGATAACTGATATGAGGATGAGCATTGATTGAATTCGGTTCACCGTGAGTCGCCCATCTTGTATGACCAATCCCGATTTTCGAATCGATTTTCTCGTTTTCAATCAATGGCTCCAAGCATTTCAATCTTCCCTTGCATTTTTTTATTTCTATTTCTCCATCTCTTAAAAATGCAATCCCCGCTGAGTCGTAACCTCTATATTCGAGTCTCGTTAATCCTTCTATTAGTACAGGCAATGCTTTGTTTTCTCCTATATATCCTACTATTCCACACATATTTAATTTTCCTCCAATTTTATTGTTTTTAAAATTGGACTGTCACCCAAATGAAGTTAGCAAAACCAAGAAGTGATTTTTGGGACAAATATAACTTCATTTGGGTGACAGTC
>JAYENG010000021.1:0-4170 GCA_034721975.1 Bacillota bacterium | reverse complement strand
GAGAATGTCATCAGTGTTTGTGATAGTTCTGTTTGCAGAGTAAATGGAAATGCTCAGTTGGTAGAATTGCTGGAAGAAGCTTTAGAAATAAAAATGGGGGAAGTCACAGCAGATGGAAAATTCGCATTGAAATATACTCCTTGCTTTGGAGCTTGCGATATTTCACCGGCGATTAGAATAAATGACGATGTATATGGAAATTTGAATAAAGATAAAGTTCAAGAGATTATAAATTCTTACGGGGAGGGAAAATAAATGTCTAATCAAGTTGATTTCATTTCAAGAAACTTTAAAATGTACAACCCCTCGTCTTTTGAAGAATATATGAAAATCGATGGATTTAAAGCATTGGAAAAAGCTTTGAAAACAGAAAAAGATGAAGTGATAGATCAGGTGGTGAAATCTGGTTTGATGGGTAGGGGCGGAGCAGCCTATCCGACGGGTAAGAAGCTTAGCCAAGCATCGAAATTCGAAGCGGATATCAAATACGTGATATGCAATGCCGATGAAGGGGAACCGGCTACATTTAAAGATAAATTCATTATTGAAAATGATATTTACAGCCTTTTAGAAGGTATGGTGATTTCAAGTTACACAGTTAATTCTGCAAAAGGATATATCTATCTAAGAGAAGAATACAGAAGATTTTTACCATATATGCAAAATGCGATAGACAATATGAGAGATAATGGTTATCTAGGAGAAAACATTAAAAACTCGGGACATAGTTTTGATATTGAGATGTTTTTGGGAGCGGGAGCTTATATATGCGGTGAGGGAACGGCGCTCATAGAGTCAATTGAAGGAAAGACCGGCAAACCCAGAACCAAACCACCGTACACTAAGCAAAACGGATTGTTTTATAAACCTACATTATTGATCAATGTTGAAACTTTGACGGCGATTAAAGGAATAATGAGAGACGGATATGGAGAATTCACAAAATACGGTACAGAAAAAAGCCCTGGGACAAAACTTGTCAGCTTAAGTGGAAATATAGTTAAACCTGGCGTATATGAAGTTCCTTTTGGAACTACGGCAAGAGAAATAATTTACGGAATGGGTGGAGGAATTAAAAATAACAATAAATTCAATTTTCTTCAATTAGGAGGGAATCCTGGACCTGTTTTGAAAGAGGACTTTCTGGATGTTCCAATAACTTATGAAAATCTCGATGAAATGGATATATCGTTGGGCTCTGGTGCGATTTTGGTAGTCGACGATACATATAGTGTTTTAGATTTTATCGAAGCTGTTCAAAATTTCTTTGTTCATGAAAGCTGTGGGAAATGTACTCCATGCAGAAGAGGCAATACAATACTTATGGATATAATCCAAAAAATGAAAAATGGAAAGGCTACGCAAGATGATATAGATAGAATAATGAGCACTGGCGAACTTATGAAAATAACTTCTTCATGTGGATTAGGTAAAACAGCAGCTATTCCAATAATGTCTGTGGTAAATAATTTTAAAGATGAAATAAATGAACTAATACAAGAATAGAAGAAAATTTATAAATTTTTAAAAGGAGTGATTATAATTGGTCAATGTAAATATTAATGGAATAGATGTAAACGTAGATAACAACACAACTATCTTGAAAGCCGCTGAAAGCGTTGGAATCAAAATACCTACGCTTTGTCACGACGACAGGTTGAAATCTACTAGTTCTTGTCGAATATGCTCTGTTGAAATAGAAGGTGCGAATGAGCTGAAGCCATCGTGCTCAACATTTGTTAGAGACGGAATGATCATATATACAGAGAGCGAAGTAGTTAGAAAATCGAGAAAGATGATGCTGGAACTTTTATGGGAAGATCATTTCAACGATTGCCTTACATGTGACAAGTCGGGAGATTGCGATTTTCAGGATTTGTGTTATATGTACGATGTTGAATCAAAAGGTTTCAATAAACATGAAACCAAACATGAGATAGAGAGCAGCAATGAATTTTACACATTCGACAGAGACAAGTGCATTTTATGCGGGAAGTGTGTAAGAGTGTGCGAGGAATTGCAGGGAGAAAGTGCAATTCAATTTGTTCAAAGGGGAGACGAGACATATATTGCACATCCTTTCAGCAAAGGAATGGATTTTTCTGCTTGTGTAAGTTGCGGGAATTGTGTATCGGTGTGTCCAACTGGAGCATTGAAATCAAAAGAAACTGAAAAATTCAGAAATTGGGAAGTTGAGAAAGTTCAAACGACTTGTTCATATTGTGGTGTAGGCTGTCAAATGGAAATGAAAGTAAAAGATAATAAGGTTGTTGATATACAACCTGTCAGGGGACCTTCCAACGATGGACTTTTATGTGTAAAAGGAAAATTCGGTTATAAATTCATCAATCATCCAGATAGATTAAAAACACCGCTGATAAAGAAAAATGGAGTTTTTGAAGAAGCAACTTGGGATGAAGCTTATGATCTGATTGTTTCAAAAACCAATAAAATCAAAAGAGAATATGGAGCAGATTCAATAGCAGGTTTGACATCGGCAAGAGGAACAAACGAAGAAACTTATTTGATGCAAAAAATGATGAGAGCAGTTGTCGGAACCAATAATATCGATCACTGCGCTCGACTCTGTCATGCTTCGACAGTTGCAGGTCTTGCAGCTACAATAGGAAGCGGTGCTATGACAAACAGCATAGGAGAAATCGATAAATCAGAAGTTATTTTTATCGCTGGATCAAATACAACCGAGAATCATCCTGTCATCGGATCTAGAATAAGAAAGGCAGTCAGACAAAATGGAGCTAAGTTGATTGTTGCAGATCCAAGATATATAGATATTGCAAAAGATGCTGAAGTGTTTCTTCAAATTACACCAGGAACAAATATCGCTCTTTTCAATTCAATAATGAATGTAATAATAAAAGAAAATCTATATGATAAAGAATTCATTGAAAGTAGAACCAAGGATTTTGATGAATTAGTTAAAATCATAAGCAAATATACACCGGAAGTCGGTGCTCGAATTTGCGGTGTCGAGTCTGAAGATATAATAAAAGCAGCAAGATTATACGGTAATGCCGATGTTGCAAGTATCTTTTATGCAATGGGCATTACACAACATACTTCAGGAACATATAATGTCATGGCTACTGCCAACTTGGCGATGCTATGTGGAAATGTGGGAAAAGAATCTGGTGGAGTCAATCCGCTTCGAGGTCAAAGCAATGTACAAGGCGCATGCGATGTAGGTGGTTTACCTGATGTTTATCCTGGGTATCAAAAGGTCAATATTTATGAAAACAGATATAAATTCGAGAAAGAATGGGGAGTTAAACTTGATGATAAAGCTGGGTTGACACTTCCTAAAATGATGGATTCGGCTTTGGATGGGAAATTGAAAATGCTATATATATTTGGTGAGAATCCAATGGTTTCAGATCCAGATACAAAGCATATTGAAAAAGCATTAAACGAATTGGAATTTATAGTCTCTCAAGATATATTCATGACCGAAACGACAGAACTTGCGGATGTTGTTTTGCCTGCTGCGTGTTTTGCAGAAAAGGAAGGAACTTTTACCAACACTGAAAGAAGAGTACAAAGAGTTAGAAAAGCAGTTCAAGCTCCTGGAACGGCGAAACCTGACTGGATGATATTTGCAGAGCTTATTGATAAATTTGGATATGAAAGTTCATATAAAACTGCTTCTGATGTTTTTGATGAACTTGCATCAGTAACTCCGCAATATGCGGGCATGAACTATGAAAGACTATCTGACAATCAAGGTCTGCAGTGGCCATGCCCAACTAAAGACCATCCAGGAACGAAGTATCTTCATAAAGATGAGTTTGCAAGAGGGTTCGGACTATTCAAACCTTCTGAGCATATTGAAGCTGCAGAAATACCAGATGAAGAATATCCTCTAGTAATGACTACAGGAAGAATATTATATCAATATCATACAAGAACCATGACTAAGCGAGTCAGCGGATTAGATATAATGGCTCCAGAGAGCTATGTAGAGATTTCGCCTGAAACTGCTGAAGCTTTATCTGTTGAAGATGGCGACAAGGTAAAAATAACTTCAAGACGTGGAGTGATTGAGACCAAAGCAAGAATAACAGAAATCATTGAAAATGAAGTTGTATTTATGCCGTTTCATTATTCAAATGGAGCAAACGTTATTACAAATTCAGCGATTGATCCAATAAG
>JAYENG010000020.1:0-4298 GCA_034721975.1 Bacillota bacterium | reverse complement strand
TTCAAATTCAAAATAACTTTTCTCACTTTTATTACTCTCGGTGCATTTATTATATTTTACAGTATGGGCTTCAGGCAATTTACTAACAATTGTCTCTCTAGCAAAATCTATTGCCGAAACTAAATTTGATTTGCCCGAAGCATTTGCTCCAAATAAAGCGGCAAACTTCAGTAGTTTTATTTTATCATTAACATATATATGATCCATTTTACTTCTCATTTTACCACTAATTGCATAGTTACTCATTACCATCATTTCATTTCTAAGCAGTTCCTTTTGCTTTTGATCATTAGTTTCAGATAATAGCTGTGTATATTCATTAATCAGCGGCGAGATGTCGACAGGTCTTGATACTGCAAGAAATTTAAAAGGTTTTCTTGCACTTGATAACTCAGCTGTTAATGTCCTGCACATTTGCTCTTTTTCAGTATCGGAGAATAAGTCAATACTGATGGGATTAATCTTAATATACACAATAATTTGACCGTCCCTTGTATAAAGGAAACGGTCTTTAATATCTTTTATATTTATAAATTCATTGGCTGTTATTTGATTACTGCTTAATTCTGTTTGCTTTTGTTTATTGCATAATAAAAGTGCAACACCGTGAGAAGAAAAAAATCCATTGTAACACCCTTACTATTAAGTATCCTTTAATTGACTAAAAGCTAAAGGATAAATGGAAAGGATGTTATCAATGGATGAAATAAAGCATATCAGAAGAATGTATGAAATCGAAGGCGTATCTATCAGAGAAATCATGAGAAGAACAGGTATAGCAATGCTGCCTATTGTCAGATTTTCCATGGAGAAAATGCAGAATGCTTATTGCAAGGCATCAAAAATATTATAGAACATATGGGAGTTGTTCCGTATAGAGTAAATAACAAGCTACTTTTCTTTTCTCCCAAGAATAAACACCCCTTTATTTGAACTTTTCAGTTTTTCGAGTTCCAATCCATTTTTCTGAAGTAATTTGATGACATCTTCTTTAGTACTATCAAATATCTCTCCTCCAAAGGAATATGCTACCAGCAATTCTCCATCTGGTTTTAATACTCTTGCTGCTTCTCTTAAATAGACGGGCGCATTGGAGGTTACAAGCAGATCGAATTCATTGTCCGAATAATCCAGTTTCATTGCATTACCATTCCTGAATATTATATTAGAATAACCTGCTTCTTCTGCTTTCTTTCTTGATATCTTGATCATTTCAGGGCTTAAATCCACAGCTTCAATCAAAGCTTCTTTAAAAGAAGCTGCAACTAAGAGCGCTGCAAAACCTGTGCCTGTACATATATCCAATACTTTATCAGGCTCATTTCCAACATAACTTAAACCTTCTAGGAAAGCATCCTTATAATCGATGCTGCTCTCAGCAATTTTCTTATCATAAGAATGACTTAATTTTTCAGGGAAGATAGTCATTGCTTTAAGAAATAGTTTAGATTCCATAATCTTAGGATACTTTATCACCATCCTGATCAACGGCATCATCAATATATTCTTGATTCTAAATATATCACTCATTATAGCCTCCTTTCTTAAAGACTTTTACACATTACATCTTCATTTTACCCGGTTGTTTTTTCATCAGTTCATCGTTTTCAGGTGGTAGCCATCCAGTAACTGAATTACGTCCCAGTATCGCTTCCATTATTAATCCCATTATGACTAATGCAACAAGCGTTAACCCAAACCTTAATCCTGTAAAAGGAATCCCTAGAAATTTAGTTTCGACTATTAGTTGTGGGATCTTAAGTGCTGCCCACGATCCCAAAAATATGACCATGTTAGTTAAGCTGGCTCCTTTTCGTATTAGCGTAGCGGTCATTGGGAACGCAACATACAAAGGTCCTGTTGGCAATGTGCCAAGCACAAGTGAAATCAAGCCGCCTCGAATACCTGAACCGTTTCCCAACCACTTCTTTATTTTATCCTTTGGTACCCATACCTCCATTAGACCCATTAGTATAAAGACAGGAGGCATAATTAGGGCCATCTCCTTAAAATAATCCCAAGTCACCCGAGTGGATCTTGCAGCTGTAACAGGTGCAAGAATGGCCAAAGCAACAAAGACGAATCCAATTAAAATTGGAAATTTAAACTTCTTAATCGTATCCATCATAATATCACCCCCATAATCCCAGCTATAATTAATGCAGCCAGAAATCCTAACCCATTACGAAGCAAGGTGAATTTTTTACCTAAGATTTTTATTTCCATTGGTGCTGTTACTATTCCAACCATAACCAGTGTGGTTACTAAAGCTGAAATGGTCATTACTGTTGCTCCGGATCGGAGTAATGACCCTGCTAATGGAAACGCTACCAAAGAAGGTATCAAAGTGATTGCGCCGAGTACCGCAGCTGCAATCGTTGCAAAATATCCAGCTTCAGCTCCTACTAGATTTGAAATGGTTTCTGGTGTCAATATCCCCAACGTAAGCCCAATAATTCCTAATACAGTCAAAAGGCTAGGAGCAGTCTTAAGAAGAGCCTTTCTTGCTACCTTAAACGCTTTCTTTGATTTTTCTTTGCTTTTTATTAAGGAAGCAATTAAGCAAACTGCTAAAAAGCCGTAAATAGTAATAATAGTAACCATTATTTCACCTTCTTATCTTTATACTTTATTTGTATGCCCATAAGCCTTGCTCCAAAAGTCGATTCCATTACGAATGTATCCATCTGACATGGAGAAATTCCACATTCTGCTTCTAGATTCATTAAATCAAATATTTTCATCGTAAACCTCCCTGTTTTTTCTTGATTTTACCATAATCAATGGCACCTTTAGGACACACAATCGTGCAACTTAAGCACTGATGGCACAGATTTGGCTCAATTTTAGCTTTTTTATCTTCTGTAGATACTACAATCGCTCGTGAAGGACATGCCTTCTCACACAATCCGCATCCAACACATTTCGATGGATCAACATTTCGCGAAAAATAAGCGAATCGTCCTGTTAGCTTCTGCAAAACACCAAATGGACATATTTTGTTGTGAAAAACTTCAGGCTTATATCTTAATGTTACCAACATAGAAATAATCAATAAAAAAACCATAAAAGAAAAATCTATACCTGCTTTTTTAAGTAACATCATAATTGGAGCAAACCCTATCAACAATACCCAAGCTAGCCATCCCGACGACATCCATTTGGGTGTTTCCTTTAATTCTATATTCAATTTCTTTGCCAATTTTTCTGTTGCAATCATCACTGTATTCATAGGGCAAATCCATCCACAATAAATTCTTCCAAAAAACAATGCCGCAAGCAGACTTATACCAAATATTAAAAGCCAAAGTGTTGAGGCTCCTTTAATCATAATGAGTATAAACAATATTAAAAAAATATATCGTATCAATTTGAGTTAAATTCTTCCATACTAATCTTCCATTTTTTTACTGGAATCAAGTTCTTCATACCGTTCTATCACTTTCGTGATTCGTTCTTTTCTAGCTCTTAGAGTCATTATCCAATGATCTAGCTCCCTTTTCCCATTCTCAGTGATTAAATACATTCTTCGTTTTGGTCCAGGACCACCATCTTCCCAACATGACGATACCCACGCATCCTTTTCCATTTTCCTAAGCGTCCGATAAAGCGTACTCACATTGAGTTCATCTTCATTAAATCCAAAGTGAACCAATTGTTCAATTAATCCATAACCATAACCTGCCTCATCATATAAAAGTAACAATAAACATACTTCTAAAAATCTTTCCATTTTGTGACTTTTACTGCTGTAGAATATATCATCATTTTTCCCCATAACATCACCCCCAGGTAAACTATATCCGTTGTGTATATAGTTCTTTTGAACATAGTATAATACTCATGGATATGTCTGTCAACAAAATTAAAAACCCTCTCCATTCCAACCATAAACCAGACAATATTATTCCCTGTTATATAAACCTTTGTAGCTCATCTTGAACTATCCGTTTTTAAAGCATCTTCTAATTCCCAAGGTGGAGTTCTAGCCTATGGATCAAGTGTTTATATAGTAATCTCATTGGCAACTCAAAAGCTATACGGCTCTGTAAACAATATATCAACGCTCCCAAGAATTAATAAGTTATGGGAAACTCCCATCAGGCACAATGTCATACATTGTGGAAGCTTACCCTCATGAAAGCAGAGCTTTCCTATTCAGAAACTTCATAAGTTTCCTTTTGCAAAAATATATTCACTTCTTGACTATAAACTAGTGCTTAAAGGTATTGAATTTAATAAGCAGAACGAAGCCTATTCAAGTCAATGCTCCCCTTTGTCAACTGAAGTATCTAAAG
>JAYENG010000019.1:0-4338 GCA_034721975.1 Bacillota bacterium | reverse complement strand
ATGAAATTGATATAAATAAATCAATTGATCTTTTATCATTTGAAGAAATTGAAATGCTTAGAATTGCGATAAATACAAATGAGTATATTAAAGTTTCAAATGGAATCAAGGAAGTAGAGAAAATGTATTTTGAATTGTTGTTATCTGATAAAGTGAGATTAATTGAAAGAATTAAAGAGGAAAGTATGCGTGTTTTATCGAATATAGATAAGGATAGTTCTAAATATAGTGAATTGAAAATAAAGTATGCAAAAATGCAACATGATATAAACAGTCAAATAGCTGGAATCAATAAAAAAAGAAATTAGAAAGGAGGGAGTCGAAATGGCAAAAGTCAAAAAGACAAAAGCTGAATTGTCAGTTGTGCTTGAAACTTTGATTAAGATTGGAAAAGACAAGGGTGAATTGACATATAAAGAGATTGCTGACTCTCTATCTGAATTTGATTTAAATAAAAATCAAGTAGAAGATGTATATACTATGATTGGTGATGCTGACGTCACGGTACTAGATGATGGAGAATTAAACGATGAGGCTGTCGAGGCTGATAATGTTGATAAAATTAAAAAACAAAAAAAAACAACTGAAATCGCATTACCTAAGGGTGTCAATATTGATGATCCTGTCAGGATGTATTTAAAGGAAATTGGAAAAGTCAGATTATTGACTGGAGAAGAAGAAGTCGTGTTGGCAAAACGTATGGAAAATGGTGAAGAGGAAGCAAAGAAAGAACTTTGTGAAGCCAACCTTCGTTTGGTAGTGAGCATTGCTAAAAGGTACGTTGGAAGAGGAATGTTGTTCTTGGACCTTATTCAAGAAGGAAACTTGGGATTAATAAAAGCAGTTGAAAAATTTGATTATACTAAGGGATACAAATTCAGCACATATGCAACTTGGTGGATTCGTCAGGCTATAACAAGGGCGATTGCCGATCAAGCGAGAACTATTAGAATTCCCGTTCATATGGTTGAGACAATAAACAAATTGACAAGAGTTTCAAGACAATTGCTTCAGGAACTTGGAAGAGAAGCGAAACCTGAAGAAATTGCGGAGTTGATGGGTATCACAATAGAGAAAGTTAGAGAAATTCAGAAGATCGCTCAAGAGCCTGTATCTTTGGAAACGCCTATCGGCGAGGAAGAAGATTCTCATTTGGGAGACTTCATTCAAGATAGTGATGCACCGGCTCCTGCTGAAGCTGCCGCATTTTCTATGCTTAGAGAACAACTTATCGAAGTGTTGGATACATTGACTCCAAGGGAGCAAAAGGTATTGAAACTCAGATTCGGTCTTGAAGATGGAAGATCTAGAACATTAGAAGAAGTCGGGAAGAGATTTGAAGTTACAAGAGAGCGTATCAGACAGATTGAAGCGAAAGCGCTTAGAAAATTGAAGCATCCGAGCCGCAGTAAAAAACTTAAAGATTTTTTAGAATAAGATTCGCTCCTTTGCGGGTCTTGTTTTTTAGGAAGGGATTAAAATGGAATTAAGTAATCGACTACAGGTTATTGCTGGTTGTATAACAAAAGGAAATTCGGTTGCAGATATTGGTACAGATCATGCATATTTACCCATTTATCTTATAGACAATAATATTTCTCGTAATATTTTCGCAAGTGATATTGTTGAAGGTCCAGTTCGAAATGCTCTAAGTAATGTAAAGAAGCATAATATGGATAAAGAAATAAAAATTATTCAAGCTTCAGGTTTAAAGGGAATCACTGATTTTATTGATACGATAATCATTTCTGGAATGGGTGGAATGCAAATTATAGATATACTCAGTGATGATTTAGATATAGCTTATGCTGCCAAAGAATTAATATTGCAACCGATGAAAAATAGTATTGAACTTAGAAAATTTCTGGTAAAAAACAAATTTAATATAGTAGAAGAAAAAATAGCTATTGATAATGAAAAGTATTATGAGATTATCAAGGCAGTAAAAGGAAATATGATTGTGAATGACTCTATGGAGTATGAAGTGACTCCTGCTTTAAGGAGAAATCGGGACAAGAGCACAAGATTATTTATTGAGAAAAAGATTGATACTACTAGAAAAATCATTAAAAAACTTGAAAATGAAAGTAGTAAAAATAAAAAGCTTGTAGTGCTTGAAAGAAAATTAAAATATTTAATGGAGGTGTACGATAGTGAAAATCAATTCAAGGAAAGTGATTAAAGTTTTAGAAACCTTTGCTCCTGAGAGATATGCGCAGTCATGGGATAATGTAGGTTTTCAAATAGGCAATATCGATAGTAAAATAGACAAAGTCATGGTAGCGCTTGAGGTTACTCCTGATGTAATAGATGAGGCTATAGATCAAAGTGTAGATTTACTGATTGTACATCATCCGCTTATTTTCAAGCCTATAAAAAGTGTTGTGAATTGTGATTCTATTGGAAATATGATTTTAAACCTAGTAAACAATAGAATAAATTTAATAGTTGCTCATACAAATTTAGATTCTAGTGATATCGGGCTCAATCATTATTTGGCCAAAAAAATAAATCTAGAAAGATTGAATAATTTAATTGATGGTTATGAAAAAAAATATTATAAGATAGCATTTTATATTCCTGTTGAGTATAGAAATAAGATGATTAATATTTTAGATGAGCTTGGAGCAGGTGCTTTAGGTAATTACAGAGGATGCACTTATACTGTTGAAGGTAAGGGTACTTTCAAACCGATAGAGGGAGCAAATCCTTTTATAGGTTCAGTAGATACTTTAGAAGAAGTTGATGAAGTTAAAATCGAAACTGTTGTCGAAGAAAGTATTCTAAATAAAGTCATTGGAAAAGTCATTAAAAATCATCCTTATGAAATGCCTGCATACGATGTGATTGCAATGGAAAATCAATTCGACAATCCCAACATGGGACTCGTTGGGTTTTTAGACAGTTCTGTTACATTAGAAGATTTTACTATGAATCTAAAAGAAACATTGGGTTCAAAGAGTATAAGGGTTGTAAAAGCAAATGATAGAAAAATAAATAAAGTTGCACTGTGCACAGGCGCATCATCAGATTTTATTGATAATGCATTTGAAGTTGGAGCGGATGTTTATATTACAGGAGATTTAAAATACCACGAAGCTCAATACGCAAAGCTGAAAGGTATTAATATAATCGATGCTGGTCATTTTGAAACCGAACAATTTTTTGTAGATGAATTTGTAAATATATTAAAAAGGGAATTTGAAAAACAGTCTTATGAAGTTGTTATTATAAAATCTCAGATTAATATAAACCCTTTCATGCATTTTTAATTTACTTGTATTATTTTTAATTTAAAGATAAAATTTAATCAGGAGTTTACTAAACAGGGGGAATTGCCGTGATAGGAGCAAAAATACGAGAGTTAAGGTTAAAGAAAAGGATGACGCTAAGTGAACTTGCAAGAGCGACAGAATTTACTGCAAGTTACATTTCTCAACTAGAAAGAGATATCATTCAACCATCTTTGTCGGCGCTTAAAAAGATTTCGGCAGTATTAGAAGTTCCGATATATGCATTCTTGGCTTTTGAAGAAAATCAAACAATAGTAACCAAAGCTAGTGAGAGAAAAAAATTAGAACTTCCAAAGAGCAACATAGTATATGAATTTGTTTCTCCGATGGCAGCCAATAAAGCTGCAATGCCGAAGATGGAAATAATATATTTTAAACTGGATCCTAAAAGCTGGACGAATGAGGAGCCGGTAGTTCATTTGGCAGATGAAAGTGCATTTGTTTTAAAAGGCAAACTAGAAGCTTATGTAGACGATGAACAATTTGAGCTTGAAGAAGGAGACAATATCTACATCAGAGAAAATTCGAAACATAGATATTACAATCCGACTGATGAAATTGTTGAAGGACTAGTAATCATGTCTCCAGCGATATATTAAGAAAAAAGCTTTCACTTATTTCGAGTGAAGGCTTTCTTTTTTAACTGAAAAGCCGTATAATGAGTAGGTGACTAAACCAGGTGGTCGCGTGTTTAACAGACACGAGGAAAGTCCGAGCTCCATAGAGCAGGGTGCTGGATAATACCCAGTGGAGGCGACTCTAAGGATAGTGCAACAGAAATAAACCGCCAGTAATGGTAAGGATGGAACGGTGAGGTAAGAGCTCACCAGCATATAGGTGACTATATGGCTCTGTAAACCCCATCTGGAGCAAGACCAAGTAGGGCTATAAATAGGCGGCTGCTCGTCGCTGCCCGTGGTAGGTCGCTTGAACCTGCAAGTAATTGCAGGTCTAGATTGATGGCTACTTAATACAGAACTCGGCTTATAGGTTTAGTCACCTTTGAGTTCACGACACCAATCATTAGATCGGTGTCGTGAACTCA
>JAYENG010000018.1:0-4338 GCA_034721975.1 Bacillota bacterium | reverse complement strand
CTTTTTTTGCATCCTTGCCGTAGTAATCAGCTCCTATTTTTAGAGCGTAATCTTCTGTCAATACAGCTCCTCCGACGAAAATCGATATATCTTTGAATTCTTTTTTTAGAGTCGCTATCGTATCTTACATAGCTTTTGCAGTTGTCGTCATCAAAGCGCTTAGACCGATCAGTTTTATATCGTGCTTTTTGACAGTCTGAATAATCTTTTCTATAGAAACATCCTTGCCTAAATCGAAAATGGTGTATCCGTAATTATCCAGCAGGACTTTAACGAGATTTTTACCTAAATCGTGAACATCTCCTTGAACTGTGGCTAGAATGAGTTTACCCCTGGTTTCGAGTTCTTGTTGAGAATTGTTAAGCGTTTTTTGAATGAGTTCAAAAGAGACACTCGCAGTTTCTGCAGCCCTTATCAGCTGTGGCAGATAGATGATTTTGCTTTCGTACTGCTGACCGATCTCATCGAGAGCTTTAATCAGATAGTTGTTTACAATCCAAAGAGGCTCATGTGTGGCAAGTAGTTTTTCAGTTAGTAAACGAGTTGATTCTTTATCTCCTTCTAAAAGGTATTCGTTTAATGATCTCTCTTTTTTTTCAGTTGGAACTTTTATTGCTTCTTTATTGTTAGAATAAGTTGCAATATATTCAATCGAGTCTTGATCGTAGTTGTAAAGAACATTAAATGCCATAAGTGTATCTTTTATTCCCTCGGCACCGGGATTGATGATTACAGAGTCCAGTCCAAATGAAAGCGCCATCGCCAAGTAGGTTTTATTGATTAAAGATCTATTCGGCAAACCGTATGAGACGTTGCTCAGTCCTAGTGTGGTTTTCACTTTATAATGGGATTTGATATATTGAATCGCTTTTAGTGTTTCTTTAACAGCTTCTTGCTGTGCACTAGCTGTTAAAACCAGACAATCTACAATTAATTTTTCTTCTTCAATACCAAAGGTTCTAGCTGTTTTTATAAGCTTTTCAGCAATTTCAACTCTTTTTTCCCATTTCTTAGGGATGCCTTCTTCATCGAAAGTAAGAGCTATAACATAAGCGCCGTATTTCTTTATGATCGGAAAAAGTTCATTCATAGATGATGCTTTACCGTTGATGGAATTGACGATAGCTATGCCGCTGTAATGTCTTAAAGCCGACTCTATAACCTCGGGGTCGGTAGTGTCAAACTGAAGAGGAGCATCGATCAAACCGTTGAATTGATCTATGAGTTCTATCATGAGTTCATTCTCATCAACCCCTGGAAGAGAAGTGTTTATATCCAATACCTCGGCTCCATGCTGAATCTGTTCGAAGGCCAGTCTAACAGCGGGGCTGACATCTCCGTTGAGAAAATGAGGTTTTAAATTTCTATTGCCGGAAGGATTTATTCTCTCTCCGATAACGGTAATAAAATCATCTAAACAAACACGTTTTTGTGATGATGAAACATATGATTTACGAGTTTTTATTTTTGCTTCACAATAGTCGTTTTTTAACTTTGCAAGTTTTTGAATGTATTCAGGAGTTGTTCCACAGCATCCACCTAGTATGCTTACTCCTTCTTCAACGAAGATACGTGAATAATGTTTGAATTCATCTGGGCCGACTCCAAAAGTTGTTTTACCTTTTTCGATGCTTGGAAGTCCTGCATTGGCCTGAACCATTACAGGGATGGATGTAAAATTCAATATTCTTCTTATGATCGGCAGCATTTCTTCAGGTCCCAAAGAACAATTTACACCTAGAGCATCCACTCCTATGGCCTCGAGAGCTAAAACCATATTTTCCGGATCGGTTCCGGTCAAAGTCATACCGTCGTCGCCGAAGGTCATTGTAGCATAAACCGGGCAATCGGCATTTTCTTTTGCAGCAAGAACTGCAGCTCTGATTTCACCGAGATCCGACATGGTTTCAATGAGAATCAAATCAACTTTATTTTCATTGCCTATTATGACCTGGTCTTTGAAGTATTCATAAGCGCTGTCGAAATCCAAGTCGCCTATCGGTTTCATTATTTTTCCAATGGGACCTATGTCGAGTGCGATTAGGGCTCTTGTATTCGCTCTAGCCGCTTTTGCATTGTCTATGCCTGCTTCTATAATTTCTCTTTGAGAATATTTAGATAGAGAAAGTTTATATTTACTTGCACCGAAGGTATTTGTGGTGATGACCTCAGCGCCGCTGTTGATGTACTCGCGGTGGATTTCGGTGATTATTTCTGGGTTTTCAATATTCAATTCTTCTGGAATCGTTTTATGCGTGAAGACTTTCTCTTGCAGCATAGTCCCCATAGCGCCGTCGAATATGAGCAATTTGTTTTTTAGTGACAATAGATCACTTCCTCTGCATTAAATTTTTTTGAATCGACAAGACGAATTATAACTGCATTCTTCGCAAGATAGATTACCGCATCTATGAAGATTTTGTTTATCGAGCTTTTTATCTGATATTCCCATGATGGCGATTACAGATTTTTGAGGAACCATTAGATAACTTTCATTCAAGCTAAGGCCGATGCGTTTATGAGCCTGCAGTTTGTTTATGATCGATTTCTGCGCTTTTAGTGGTAAATCGCCATAACCTGGGCTGAACCGGGTAGTCAAATCAGAGCCGACAGGCAAAGTTTGTCTTATTTTCGCTTCGTATTGATTGCAATATTGCTCGATCAAGTCAGAAGCGATGGCATCTGATACCATCCCAGAGAGCGCAGAAAGATGAAATTTTGATTGAATGAATCTATCGGCCGCCACGCCAAGTGTGCATGCGAGGATAATTACATTATCGCAGCCGTTAAGATGATTCACGATGCTTTTACCCTCAAGGACAATTGATGAATTATCCAAAATGATTGAATCGGACTCAAATTCGTTTATAGCAAAAGACTCGTGAATACACCTTCCTTTAATTGACGATTCAATTTCTTTAGAAAGCGATTCAATAAGATTATAGGTTTTTGGATCGGCACCTTCAATGTATCCGAGATACCTTTCAACTTCTTTAATATTTATCATGGCGATAACTCCTATTATTTTTGTGTCAGTGTCGAGCGTATTGTTTGAATGTTTTTCATAATTTTTCTAGCGTTTTCTGGACGGTTCATTGTATATATATGAATCCCATCGACACCCGATGATAAAAGATCTATAATCTGATCGATGGCATAAGCGATTCCCGCTTCAGACAGAGCCTCTGGATTATGCTCATATTTATTGAGGATCCGCATAAATTTCGGAGGCAGATTCGCTTTCGTCATTTCTTGAACTCTTCTGATCTGTTTTAAATTCACTACTGGAAATATACCTGCAATTATTGGAACTTTAATATCTAAAAGTTCCAGATTTTCTTTAAACTGATAAAATAGTTCATTGTCGAAAAAAAGCTGAGTGATCAAAAAATCGAGACCTGTATCAACCTTCGATTTCAGGTGCCTTAATTCTTGTATCTTGTTATTTGCTTCTATATGACCTTCCGGGTATGCTGCTCCACCAATGCTGAAACCGCCGAATTTATGAATATCGTCAATCAACTCGTTTGCATAGTTGTACTTCGGCTGCCAAGCTTCATCGCTTAGCAAATTTATCGGAATATCGCCACGAAGAGCCAAAACGTTTTCTATGTTGTTTTCACGTAATGTTTGCAATGTTTTTAAAACGTTTTTTTTACTTGACGATATGCATGTCAAATGAGCTATCGATTCGATTTCATAATCGTTTTTAATTCTAGATGCAATTTCGGCCGTGTGATTTGCACTTGTTCCTCCGGCTCCATAGGTCACACTGATGAAATCCGGATTTAAATCTTTTAGTGATCCAATCGTATCATAGATTGTTTCTATTGGAAAATCACTCTTTGGAGGAAAAACCTCAAAAGAAATTGTCGGTTTTTTTTCTTTAAACATATCGCGAATTTTCATTTTTTCCTCCTCTTGTATTTTATATTAAAACGATGTTGCCCCAAATTCCTATTGAATCATCTAAAATAATCACAATGCCTTCAATTTTTTTTGACTCCTTTGCAATACCTAAGCCTCGTTCTATATCGCGTGGAGTTTTGATTATATTACAGATGGCGGTAGCAGCAGCATCCGCATATAAAATATCTTTTGCCACGACTACTACTGCATCGGCTTTTCCAAAGCTTAGCGAGTGTCCCAACTTGCCGGATGAAGTGCAAACACCTATAGGTGTCATTTCGGGTGTTATTTTAATGGATATTTGATCGCTTAATTGCGAGTCGCCTGCATGTATGAGAATATGTCTTTCCTTTGATGTCTTGATAAATATATCACCGCCGTTTTCAATTATTAAATCTGTATTGTCTTTTATGTAGTCCTTGGCGATGT
>JAYENG010000017.1:0-4364 GCA_034721975.1 Bacillota bacterium | reverse complement strand
ACCCGTGTAGATTTCCACTCCTAATTTGTTTAGCTCTGCCGCCAGTCCACTGTGATCAGAATGCAGATGTGTCACGAAGAGTTTTACATTCCCAAGTGGTATATTTAATTCGTCAAGACCATCGAGCAACGCTTTGCGGCACTCGGGCGCATTGAAACCAGTATCGATTACAAGGCATTCTTCTTCGCCAATAATAAAATAGCTGTTGATAGCTTTCAAGGGATTATTCAATAGCGGTATCTCGACCTGGTATATATCTTCATAAATTTCTTTCATCACTCTCACATCCAATAAGTATTTTAGTTTTTTTACAACATTCTATACCGTTCATCTCTAATGTATCCTTCACCATTCATATAAACACTGAGTTCCTTGAGAATTCTTTCTTTATCTCTATTCAAGGTTCCACCCAGCGGCACATAATTCGATGCATGATTCGATCTGAAGATGCAATTTGAAACTTCAAGATTATCTACAAATTCATAGGTTTCAGCCAACACTTGTTGTGGGTTTAAAAGCTCCATTTCTCCCATGACAATTTTTCTTTGCATTTCTGTTTCATCTTCGACCATCAATGTTAGAAGCCCTACATAATGCGGATTGATTGCAGAAACAACCTCGGCCGATTCAACAGCATGTTCTTTCGACATATCTAATCCGCCGATTCCAGAAATCAAAGTAACAGAAAGCTTCATTCCACATTCTATGGCTTTCTTGCCAGCTTTTATCATTTCATCAGAAGTAACACCTTTATTGATTATTTTTAAAATTACATCGCTACCCGATTCAATTCCCACATACAGCATGTCTAGGCCATGTTCTTTTAATATTTTTATATCATTATCACTTTTATCTATAATATCTCTTGGCGTTGCATAAGAAGAAATTCTTTCGCACTCCGGAAACAAGTTTCTTATTTCTTTAAGAATCTCTATAAGATCTGATGTCTTCAAAATCAAAGCATCTCCATCTGCTAGAAATATTCTTTTCACCGATTTATACATATCTCTGGCTTCTCTTAACTCTTTCTTGATGGATTTGACATCCCTAATCCAAAATCTCTTTTCCTTATACATAGAGCAAAATGTACATTTATTATAAGAACACCCAATAGTAACTTGGATTATCAAACTCCCCGCTTCACTAGGCGGTCTGTATACCGCACCTTCATAATTCAATATATTTTCATCCTTTCGTCGATGTTTGCTTCAGGAATCTAATTGATGAATCCCTGTCCTTATTATATATTATATTCTGTTTATCAAATATCCATATCCCAATTCTTTCATTTTATCTACCGGTACAAATTTTATCGCCGCACTATTTATGCAATATCTAAGACCACCCTTCTCCATAGGACCATCTTTGAACACATGACCCAAGTGGCTATCGCCCACCCTGCTTCTTACTTCGATTCTAGCCATTGTAAAAGTATTATCATCTTTAAACAGTATGACATCCGCTGATATCGGTTTAGTGAAACTAGGCCAACCGCAGCTTGAATCAAATTTATCACTAGATGCAAATAAAGGCTCTCCAGATGCTATATCAACATATATTCCTTTATCGAATTTATTCCAATATTCATTGTTGAAAGCTTGTTCCGTTTCATTTAATTGCGTGACTTCATACTCTTTTTCAGTCAGTATTTTTCTTAAATTACTATCAGAATATTTGACATATGAATTGGGATCGACAACAATCGTATCAGCCATGGATAAATCTATATGGCAATATCCATTCGGATTTTTATCCAAATAATCTTGATGATATTCTTCAGCCAAATAGAAATGTTCCAATTTACATACTTCAACTTGTATTTGTATTGAATGTTTTTTTTGCTCTTCTCTGATTTTAGCTTCTATAACTTTCAAGTCAGAATCATCCGTATAATAAATCCCCGTTCTATACTGCACTCCGAAATCATAACCTTGTTTGTTCAAACTTGTTGGATCTATAACCCTGAAATAGTATGACAACAAAGTATACAAAGTGATAATATCGGAATCATATAACACATGCACAGCTTCAGCATGCCCCGAATTTTTGTAAATCAAATCCTCATATGTAGGATTTTCAGTGTTCCCATTTGCATATCCACTCGTTACATCTACCACTCCATCAATCCTCGACATGTACGCTTCCACACCCCAGAAACATCCTCCAGCCAAGTATATTTCGCTTAAAGCAGTTTTGATACCATCTTTTTCCTTCATATCGATTTTCTCCTCCGATCATTTGAATATCTATACCAATCTGACGAATCTAACTGCAATGTCATCATTATATTGAACTCCGCCGTCTTCATCTTTTGTCACAACAATCAACCTTTGCCAGAATTCTCCCACTGGAATAACCATTCTCCCATTCGGTGCAAGTTGTTCTACCAAATCATTCGGCATTTTCATAGCCGCCGCCGTTACCATGATGCGATCAAAAGGTGCTTCTTCTATCCATCCAAAGGAACCGTCGCCGATTTTATATCTGATATTTTCATACCCCAATTTTTCCAATCTTTCTTTGGCTTTCAAATAGAGCGGCTCGATAACTTCAACAGTATAAAGTTCTCTAGAAAATTCCGCCAACAAAGCACTTTGATATCCGCTGCCTGTCCCTATTTCCAAGACTTTGCTTTCTTCTTTCAATTCTAAAATAAGCGTCATATATAAGACCAAAGAAGGCTGAGATATCGTCTGTCCATAACCTATGGAAAAAGGCGCATCTATTCTAGCGAACTTTTTATTGTCTTCCATAAAAACCGATCTATCCAATTTATTGTAAAACGCACTGATTTTATTCTTATCAACAAACATTAAAATCACCCATATGATATTTACCCTATTTATATATAAGTTCAACAACTAATTAATCAATGAATTATTAAAGTTCACCGATTGTTTTAATATTATTTTCTGTTATACTAATTCTTGTGCTTTAAAGGAGTCGATAAAAATGGAAATCAATTATATAGAATGGTTTGGATATTTAGCATCTTTTGTGGTGCTTGTATCTATTATCATGAGTTCTATCATTAAACTTAGATGGATAAATCTAACTGGATCCTTGATGTTTGCATTTTATGGTTTAGTAATAAATTCACTTCCTGTTGCATTTATGAATACAGGCATCGCATTCGTAAATATCTATTATCTAATTAAGATCTATAATTCAAAAGAATATTTTCAAATTCTACCTATTTCAAAGGATTCAAAATATTTCGAATCCTTGATGAAATTTTATCATCATGATATCAAGAATTATTTCAGTCATGAAGATTTTACTTTCGATGATAAAACCATCGGCATTTATATACTGAGAGATATGGTTCCGGCAGGAATTTTCTTAGCTGAGAAAACAGATGAACATACTCTATCAGTAGAACTTGATTTTGCACTTCCCGCTTACAGAGATTTCAAAATCGGAAAATATATCTATGAAAAACACAATCAGTTTTTCCTGGATAAAGGATTTGATACTTTCATAGCAAAGGCAAAAACTGATAAGCATCATAAATACCTCAAAAAAATGGGCTTCGAAAAAAAAGAAAATAATGAATATCTAAAAAAATTAAGATAATAAAAATCAGGTTGAATAAATAACCTGATTTTTATTATCTTACTCTCGTTTAATCGCTTGTATGGGACATGCTTTCATTGCCGCAATGCATTCTTCATATTCATAATCGATCGATGGTTGCTTGACTATTACAGCTGAATGTTCTTCCATAATGAAATTGTCCTCAGCAATTCTCGTGCAAGCATGACACTTGATGCATTTTTTTATAATAGTAAATTTTCCCATACATTCTCCTTATCTATATCTTGTCAATTCAATACAGAGATTCTTATCGATAATTTCCACTTTCGCTTCATCAATCATTGCTCCAACTAGTATCAATTCCGAATCGCTGTCGACTTCCCCTGCCAACTGCCAATAATACGATTCTATTTCATGTTGCCTTTGAGCACATAAAAGTTTAGTTATGCATTCAATGTCCTCTTCGCTAAAACATGTATTATAATCTACAATTTTTATTATTATATTTTTCTCATTTTTTTTAATCTTTATATCTACTTCATCTGCATCGTTTTTAAAAAAAAATGTCACTAATTCGTCGATGATTTTCGAAATTTTCTTGATTTCATGCTTCATATCATTCCCCGTTGCCAAATACCTATAAAAAAACTATAAACACTTGTTTATTTCCCTGTTCTGCGTGTCCGATTCCGCCTTAGCTACTTTCGTTTGATATAACACTCCAAGGGCGTAAATTCGGGTACAACGAACCCTACATATCAGCAATAACTTGTTGGTGTTAGACTGCTGATTTTGTTTCCAATTCGTAACGGGATAAGTTTATAGCG
>JAYENG010000016.1:22004-25880 GCA_034721975.1 Bacillota bacterium | reverse complement strand
TCTTACTATCCTTTCTATATAAACCTAAACTTATATACAATGCTTTATCTACCTCTTTCATCAATTCAAGTGGTAATACACCAATTTTTTGAATTAGCCTTTTTTTATCTATTGTTCTAATTTGTTCAGTTAAAACAACCGAATCGCGAATAAGCCCAGCAATTTCTTGATTAATCACAACATGTGTCGGCATATTTACCTTTGTAACGCACGCAGTGATAGCAGCAATGATCACAGTCGGACTATACTTGTTTCCTATATCGTTCTGAATTACAAGAACAGGTCTTGAACCACCTTGTTCCGATCCTATAACAGGATTTAAATCCGCGAGAATAATATCTCCTCTTCTAATCTTCATAATCATTCACCAGATTTATGCCTTTTTCGTATACAATGAGATTTTCAAAATCTTCTCTCAACCCAATCTCGCTATAATTTTTATTGAATTCAGCCATTTCTCTATATCCGTTTTTTAATTCCAGTAAATAATTCTCATTGAAATCATATTTGATTTCATATTCCTTTTGAGCATATCTATTCTCTTTATCAAGTTTTTGTACATATTTTAGTGGAAAATTAATAAATTTCAACAATAATTCCCCCAATCACTTTCTTCTATTCCATAGTTAATCTTTCGATATAATCTACATACTCTATTTTCATTCCATTTCTAATGTATACCCGTGGTACTCTTTTACTCATCATACAAACTATTTCATAATTAATCGTACCGATATTATTTGCAACCTCATCTATAGAAATATTTTCACCAAAAAGTTCAATAACATCGCCTTTTTTTATATCTATGCCCTCTCCATCCATTACACACTGATCCATACAAATTCTTCCCAATATGGGTTTTCTTACTCCTTTATAAAATGCCATTGCCTTACCTGATAATAATCTTGTCCATCCATCTGCATAACCCAAAGGCAAAGTCACAACTTTTTTCTTTTTGTCGGCTTTATAAACCAACCCGTAGCTGATACCGTCTCCCGCTTCAATTTCCTTAACCAGCGCAGCTCTTGCCTTTAAAGACATGACCTGCTTTAATTCAATATTTTCATGGTCGACTTCATCAGATGGATAAAGTCCATACATCATGATTCCCGCTCTGACCATATCATATCTATACTCGGGAAAATCAATGATTCCAGCACTATTCGATACATGCTTAATCGGTATATCAACTCCTAAGTCTCTCACTCTCTTTAAAACCTTTTCAAATCTCTCTACTTGCATATGGGTAAAAGTTTTATCCAATTCATCAGCTTTAGCAAAATGAGTATAAATTCCTTCTATATCAAGCCCTTTTAAAGATACAGTTTTTTCAATATTTTCATCTTCAAATCTAAAACCCAGTCGTCCCATTCCAGTGTCTACCTTTATATGAACCTTTATATCCAATTGATTTTCTACTATGTATTCAGCTTGCTCAAAAGTATACACCGTTAAAATAATATGTTTCTCTTCTGCTTTGATAAAATCTTCTTCGAGTGTGTATCCCAATACCAAAATCGGGACATTTGGGTATAACTCCCTTAATTCTAAAGCTTCCGCAAATGTCGCTACAGCAAATCTATCGGCACCGTTTTCCAATAACACCTTTCCAATAATTCCAGCGCCGTGTCCATACCCGTCCGCTTTAATAACTGCAGTTATCAGCGCCTCTTCTTCAACAAGTTTTTTAACTTCCTTCATATTGTGAGCCAAATAATCTAAATTAATTTCTAACCAAACAGGTCTTGACATATTATTCCCCCTTATTATTTACGCCTATAGCATATGCTACTGCATTTTCTTTTGAATGAGAAAGAGATATTAAAATATTATCAATATTCTTTACTTCTGAAATTGATTTTGCTCCACCCGATAAGACTACATAAGGTTTCCCAAGATCATCTCTAAGTATTTCTATTTCAGCCCAGTTGAAATTTCTAATTCCTGTCCCGAAAACTTTTGAAACAGCTTCTTTACCAGCAAAATTAGCGGCAATAGAAAAGATGTTGTTTTTTCTAGATTTAAATAATTCTCTTTCTCTTTCAGAAAATATTCTCTCCAAAAATCTATCGTTCTTTTCTATAGCTTTTTTTATTCTTTTTATTTCAATAATATCAGTTCCAATACCAATAATCACATTCACACCTACTTAAACGAATTGACAAGTTGTCTAGTATAATCATTTTCGGGATTATCCATAACATCTTCAACTCTTCCCGTTTCAACCAAAACTCCATCTTTCATGACACCTATGTGGGTACAGAATTTTCTCGCCAAGTATAAATCGTGTGTGATAAATAAATACGTCAAATCCAATTCATTTTTCAAATCTATTAAAAGATTCATTATTTGCCCCTGCATTGAAACATCTAAAGCTGATACTGGTTCATCCAATACTAAAAATTGTGGTTTGCTGGCAATTGCCCGGGCAATAATCACTCTTTGCCTCTGCCCCCCGCTTAATTGAAAAGGCAATTTCGTCTTATATTCTTCACTCAATCCAACTTTTCTAAGCAATTCATTTATATTTCTCATTGTATCATATCGAGAGATATCAAGATGAATATTTAATGGTTCAGCTAACAATTCTTCTACTTTTCTTTTAGGGTCTAGAGGATTCAACGCCATTTGAAACACAATTTGTATATCTTTTCTTAATTTTGCCATCTCTTTTTCTTTTATATAAAATATATTCCGTCCTTTATAGCAAACTTCTCCTTCATCAGGAGCCATTAAATTAGTTGCAATTTTACCGAGTGTCGATTTTCCACTACCCGATTCGCCAATCAATCCGAAAACATTTCCCTTTTCAATATCGAAAGTCACATTATTTAATGCATGGATTCTTTTAGGTTTTTCAAATGGCGATTTTTGAATAATGAATTCCTTAGAAATATTCGAAATCTCAATTAACTTATTCATTAGCATCTGACTCCTTTATATACTTTACGCACCTGACCAGATGACCATTAAATTCTACCAACTTCGGAATTTTTATTTCACATAAACTATTTTTTTCGGAACATCTATTTAAAAATGGACATGTATTGCTAAAATCTATAGGACTCTCGGGAGTACCTTCCATCGAATAAAATCTCTCTTCATTATTCTCAATCGATTCAACACATTTTATCAATTCGACCGTATATGGGTGAAGCGGATTATTAATTACGTCGTCAATTTTGCCCTCTTCTAATATTAGTCCTCCATACATAACATATATGCGATTTGCCAGGTACTTTATTACATCAAAATCATGAGTGATGACAATTATCGATATCCCTTTTTCATGATTGATTTTTTTAAGCAAATCTAAAATGATTTTTTTTAAAGATGCATCGATTGCGCTTGTCGGTTCATCTGCAATAATCAAAGGTGGTTCTAGGATGATGCTCATTGCAAAAACAACTCTTTGAGCCAAACCTCCACTAAGCTGATATGCATACATTTTCATAATTGTTTCAGGATTTTCAATTCCTACATCACTTAAGGCTCGAGCAATTTTATCTAAGCTGATTTTTATCCTATGAATTTTAGAAAGCTCCAAAAACTGCTTCTTTATTGTCTGATACGGATTAAGCGCATCAGATGGATTTTGAGGAATATAGGCGATCTTCTTAAACCTCAAATTTGTCATCTCTTTTTCGCTCATTTTAGTTATTTCTTGATCTCTAAATAATATTTCGCCACCTTGGATAATTATTTCTTCCTCGTTGATTCGAAAAATCGATTTTACAGTAACCGACTTGCCTGATCCCGATTCCCCAAGTATTCCAATGATTTCATGAGGAGCAACGCACAAATCTACCCCTCTCACCACTTCTGTGAACTTTCCATCCAATTGAAAACCTAAATTAATATTATTAATATCCAGTA
>JAYENG010000016.1:0-21994 GCA_034721975.1 Bacillota bacterium | reverse complement strand
TCCCCTATTGTGCATTATCAATAATTAAATTTGTGAAAATTTCACCAAATTCATGAATCGAATATTTCTCATTCCCTTCAGTTTCAAATAACAAAGTTGTCATGCCGTTATTTAAATACAAATAGTTATTATTAGAATCGATATTTATTCTCTCATCACTTATTATTGAATCCATTTTATTTGTAAATTGATTTGCAAATGTAAATCCGTAATACCTGGTAATAGGCGATAATTCATCAGAAAATTTTATTTTATCAAATCTACTGGACTCAATTCCTGTCATATCCAAATACATCATGACATTCTTTTGCGGAGCCAATTGATGATCGGAGAAATATTCAATTCCCTCGACTTCATCGGGATAAAATACAAAAACTATTGATTTTTTCAAAATATCTTCGTTTTCTTTCAGTGTCTTTATCATGCTAAAATAAAAATTCAAAATTTCATAGCTGTTTTCTTGATCGATAAACCCATAATCCATTCCTATAATGATAAGTTTTTTAGACAAGATCGGATCACTGCCTTCAATATAGCCAATAACATTTTTTCCCTGCCTATCGTATTTTTTAGAAACTAAATCCAATTCTATCGAAACTTCCCTGTCTTGTAATGAATCTTTATACGAGTCTTTTAGAATGATAAGATAATAAGGTTTGTTTTCCGCTACAGTTAACACAATATTTTCAGACGTCGTAACAATTCCCTTTGCGCCTTTGTCGACAAAATATCCGATATTGTTTTCTATTGCCTTCATAGTTATCACATCTGAATCCACGTATAATAGTTTATCATGAATATCTATATCATTCACATCGTAAAATTCTTCAGTGATATCCATTGTTTCATAGTGATTCTCTCCAATAAAACCAGTTTTAAAGATGATATCTTCCCCGAATTCTAAATTTTCATTATCTAAAACAATACTGCTTCCGCTAAAATATATTTTGTCGATTTCATCAAATATCTGATAATAATCTGCACCTAAAGATTTCACATCGATACTGTTGAAAAACTCGCCTATGATATCGGCAACGTTCAAAGATTCATTAGACCCAACTATAACATTCTCATAATTATATCCACTTTGATTAACTTCAGTATATGTATAATCACTTTTTGCAATATTGAATATTATCGTACCAAGCATAAAAATTCCCAGTAAAACCGAAATACCAAATGTGATTTTTTGATCTTTAGTTGTTTCAATATCTTTACTAAACAGCCTCTTCACATTACTTATAAATCTTGAATTTTTCTTCTGAAGTTCTATTCTGAGCCCTTCTCCAAAGAGATTAAATGCTAAAACACTAACCACAAAAAACATTGCCGAAGTAAAAACCACCCATGGTGCACTTCTAATGAATTCTTTAGTAGCTCCTAACAAACCTGACCATTCTGGTTCATAGGGTAAATTATAATACTCATATCCAAAGAAACCCGAATCCTTGACAATTCTGATATTCCCCACGAAAACGCCAAATATGCCGAGTTGCATCATTAAAGTTAAAACCCTGGCAATTTCCATAAAAAACAAAACAACAATTTCAGGTAATATATGTGGTAAAACATTTTTGATGGCGATGTTCAATTTTCTTTTTCCTATCGCCTTTTCACTAAGAATAAATGTCTCTTCCATAATTCGTGATGAACTTGCAAGCACCATATTTCCTATTCTCGCCCATCCGATAAGAGTCAACGTTATTATGAATACAAATATTGATTGGATTTTATATAAACTAGTAAAAAAATTCATTTGTAAAATTAAAATTCCGAATAACAAAGGTGGTATTGTTGTCAACACAATATTGAATTGATCAATTAGACTTTTGCTGAATCCCGAGCCCATTCCACCTGCCATTCCTAACGAAAGAGCCAATAAGAATCTTAAGATAGTTATACTCAAAGCTAGAATCAAGGTGATCCTTGTCCCATAAACAACTAAACTCCAAATATCACGGCCGACTTCATCTGACCCAAGCATGTAATTCTCACTTGGCTCGAATGGAGGAGTCATTATCACAAGTTCATTGTTTTCATCCATGTACGTATGTACCAGAGTCATAGAATTCGGATTGCTATCCGAGAACAAATTCGGAAATAATGCTATCGATAACAACATTAACAACAGCAAACTGCCAAGTACTAAAGAGATATTGATTTTCTTCACGATAATCCCCTCCTTTTTGGCAAAATCAACCACAATATAAATCTGCTCAGCCCTGTTAACATTACAAACATGATTCCTATGGCTAACGCAAACATAATGACAATATATGGATTATTATTATACGTTAAAATATTGAACATGATTCCTGGATAACTAAAAATATACTCTACTAATATTAAATTCGAAAACAACACCATCAAGATTGTTTTCATTGATTGAAGTACTTTAATTATAGACACAAATACAAATTGTCTAAAATAAACCTTTTTTCTAGGAATTCCTTTATAATAAAGAAATTTCACATATTCTTTTTGTTTTTCTTCTTGAATTGTTACATAGATCAATCTAGAAATATATATTGAAGGTATAACAATGAGAGCCACTATCGGCATGATGACAGTTCTGAGTAAAGTCGGTCCAATCAATTCATTGACCCAACCTATCTTAGAAAGATGTATGATTCCCAATAAAGATACTATCGCCACCATAACATCTGGAATGGAATATGCAATAATGGATGTTAATGTTTTAATACTATAATAACTTTTAGCACTGTATGAATCTGAAACACCCTTTAAAATACCAAAAAATAACGACAATACTAAACCTATGGAAATAAGTTTCATGCTTTTTGTGATATAAATAATTATTTTTTGAAATATTTGACTTGAAGGATTCATCAGTATTGTAAATAAATTGAGCAAACTGAAATAGGTTCCTCTTAACAAATTATATAAAGAGAAATTACTGATGTTGATATTGGCGAATTTTATCATGTCAAAATTCTGCGGGATGTTTAAAATCAATGCAA
Source organism: Bacillota bacterium (assembly GCA_034721975.1). GTDB lineage: Bacteria > Bacillota > Clostridia > Peptostreptococcales > Acidaminobacteraceae > DAOURC01. Next base: position 19,013 of record JAYENG010000016.1, on the reverse strand, counting down.
TTAATACAAGAGCTCCTCCAAATAAAATAAAGTATTTATAAATTGAAGCAATAAGTGTATAAGTTCTTGAATAATAAATATTTCTAATCAACCGATTTTTTCTGTAATGATACAAATTATTAATATATGTAATCAACAATCCCATAAATAAAACTGCAATCAATAAAGAAAATACCCACTCGTCGATAAAATCAAGCGGTATATGATTATACAACTCTTTATTAATATATCCAGTTAGTATATTACTCCCATTTTTCATAGACTCTTTTGATATTATATCAAAAGTATCCTCCGAAGAATTTAAAATCCCGTACATGCTATTATTATGTGTTCCTGTTATCAATACTAAAGGATTATCTAAAGTTGCAAAATTTTTATATTCATCATAAGTTACAATAGGGTCGTCGCGAAACTCAAAATCAACTCCCATAGTGCTAGAATACGCAAATATTTGATTTGCAATTATCGCCGATTGATTATTGAAATAATCCCAATCAATATGAAGACCCTTGCTTTCTTTAAATCCAATATGCTCAATAATAATATTTTTATTTCCCATATATCTTTTATCTAGGATTTCAAAAATATCAATTGTTGATTTATCGCTTGCCAATTCGCCATTTAACAGCACAATATTTATATCTTCTTTTGGAATGCTTTTCTGCAATTTTAGAGATTTTGCCAATTCTAGCAAACCAGCTGTTGAAGCACCGCCATTAACAGCACTTGGAAAAAAATCAACAACATCATTACCTAAGCCCTGTCCGTCGAAATGTGTAATAAAATTATTTGCAATTGATGAATTTTCCCCTGGAAAACTTATTACGAAACTCGGCACTTTCAACAGTTTATAATCTACATTGATTGATAAATCAACATCGTGAATCAATCCTACATACTGATCCCCACTACTATAAACTGCTGATGATGACACTTTTTTATAATATTCTTCGTATTGATCATTTTTAGCAGTTTCTAATAGATATTTAGCAAAATCTAACGTAATTCTTCCAGCAAATATTTCACTGCCAATTTTGTTTTCAATATTCAACCATTTTTTATTCATTAGATTTCTATCTATCTTGTCCGTAAAGCCTTCTACGTTTGTGTAGTATAGTACCCCTTTGGCTCCATTTTCCAATAAATAATCTATATAATCATCAGACAAATATTTTGTTCTAATAACAACAATTCTATCATCAAGAATTTTAGAATCCACTTCAAAAAGTGTTTCTCCCAGATAAAGAATATCTCCATCAAAATCAATGTCTCCATATCTATTATCAATATAAAATTCATAATCTTTATACAATAAGAATTCGTCTTCTCCTATTTTGAAAACACTCTTCGAATCAATAATCGGTATAATCTGTTTTATACTTTGAATTTCATATTCTATTAAATTGTCATTTAAATAATTTTCAATATATCGAACAGTTTTTGCATTCCCGATTTCTCCAACCGCTCTTCCCATCAATTCACTTGAAGATAAATCCTCAGCCATATGATAAGCTTCATCATGATTATAATGTGTGAAATCATAATTATCAAGTGTCTTGAAATAGTATGCTCCGAAAATTATTGCAATAATAAACACTGTTGCAATTACTAATTTAATAATATTTTTCATGAGTTCTCCTTAGAAAAAAATCGATAAATCCACCATCATTTAAACAGGATACGTTAAATTATCCATGTCGGCTAAGCTGCTATCGATTTTATATCTCTTGGTATCTCTAAATTTAAAATAATTTACAGCTACCTGAGGAAATAAAGCATATGACAACACATCTTCATCTTGTTCAGTATACTGAGGAATTTCTTTTTTCAATGTTTCCATTTGAGGTAGAATCAAATCTGCGGGTCTGCAAGTTATCACTTCTTCGTTGCCGATTATTTTTTTAACAATTTCTTCTTTGATTTGTACTGTTGGTCTGCCATACATACCCTTTACGTAAGATTTCACTTCATTAGGCACAATTTTGTACCGCTCGCCGCTTATTATATTGAAAACTGCCTGTGTTCCAACAATCTGGCTTGTAGGCGTCACCAATGGTGGATATCCTAAATCTTCTCTAACTTTTGGAATCTCCTTTAATACATCTTCAAGCTTGTTCAAGGAATTTTGAGCTGTCAATTGCGATACTAGATTCGACAACATGCCACCCGGCACTTGGTATAAAAGAGTTTGAATATCTACACCCAATACTTTTGTATTCATAAGACCATTTTTTAAATACTTTTCCCTAATCGGAGCAAAATATTCTGAAACTATATTCAACTCTTTCATGTCTATCTTTGTGTCAAATTCCGTTCCTTGAAGTGTGGCTACAATCGATTCTGTCGGTGGTTGACTTGTTCCTAAAGCAAAAGGTGAAATCGCAGTATCTATTATGTCAACTCCTGCTTCAATCGCTTTTAAATATGTCATGCTCGCCAAACCGCTTGTTGCATGGGAATGAATCTGCAAAGGCACATTTACCACGTCCTTGATTTTTTTAACCAATTCATATGCCACATATGGAGTCAACAACCCCGACATATCTTTTATTGCAATAGAATCAGCACCCATCGATTCAAATTCTTTTGCGAGCTTAACAAAGGTATCAGTCGTATGTACCGGACTGATTGTATATGATATCGCCGCCTGGGCATGTGCTCCTTCTTTTTTAGTAGTTTCTAGGGCAACTCTTATATTTCTCGGATCATTCAACGCATCGAATATTCTAACGATATCTATACCGTTGCCTATTGCTTTCTTGACAAATTCAATCACCACATCATCAGGATAATGTTTGTATCCTAAAATATTCTGTCCTCTGAGCAGCATTTGCAATTTAGCTTTTTTTACATGTTTTCTAATTGTTCTCAATCTATCCCACGGGTCTTCATTCAAATATCTCAAGCAAGAATCAAATGTTGCACCACCCCACATTTCAAGGGAATGATAGCCTACTTTATCCAATTGCTCTAATATTGGAATCATTTCATCTGTAGTAAGTCTTGTAGCAATTAGAGATTGGTGCGCATCTCTTAGTACTGTTTCCGTGATTTTAACTTTTGCCATTTTCTTACCTCCCATATAGCTTAATCAAATTAATTATACAATATTCTGAAAATTATTATGTTGCATTTTCTTAATCGTTATTTAAATTAGCTACATTTTTAATAGAAACGTCTTCTTCATAATGAAAAAGACGTTTCTATTTTTATTTAGTCCTAAAATATATTGAATTGTTAAAATCAATATTTATTTATTCATATATTTTTTGACTTGCTCAGTGATTTTTTTTGTTGTAAATCCGAAATGCTCAAAAAGATCTTTGTCCTTGCCAGATTCGCCAAATCTGTCAATGCCGATTGCAAGGCCTTTCAATCCTACATATTTGTACCATCCCATTGTTGTAAGAGCTTCAATTGAAATTCTATTCTCTACATCAGAAGGTAACACTTGCTCTTTATATTCATCTTGTTGCTGCTCAAAATGTCTGAAGCTCATCATGCTGACAACTCTAGCATCAATATCTTGATCAGCTAGTTCCTTTGCAGTTTCTACAGCAAGTTGCACTTCTGAACCTGAAGCCATTAAAATCACATCTGGTTTTTCTTTTTTCTCTTTAACAAGAACATATGCACCATAATGAGCGGCTTTTGTAACGCCCTCTTGAGAAGGTAATTTTTGTCGAGTTAAAATAAGTGCACTAGGTCCATTGTTTTTAAGAGCCTCGACCCAAGCAATCGCTGTCTCTTTTCCATCTGCCGGTCTGAAGACTTTCAAGTTCGGAATGCTTCTAAGCATTGCAACTTGCTCAATAGGTTGATGAGTCGGTCCGTCTTCACCAACACCTATACTGTCATGAGTAAATACATAAATTACAGGTATATTCATTAGTGCTGATAATCTTATAGATGGCTTCATATAATCTGCAAAACTCAAGAAAGTTGAGCCATATACTCTAAATCCACCATGAAGTGAAATACCATTGAGAATACCTGCCATGGCATGCTCTCTAATACCAAAGAAAATATTATTCCCTTTCGGATTTTCAACAGTGAAATCACCAGCGTTCTTTAAATAAGTTTTCGTTGAACCATTTAAATCAGCTGATCCACCGACAAGATTCGGCACAAATTCAGAGATTTTATTTATCATCTTGCCACCAAAGTTTCTAGTTGCATCTGTATCCGTCATTTGATTCCAAAGATCTTCATCTTCTAAAATTTCTGTTGGTAATTCGAATTTATAAAAGCTATCCCATCTGCCGGCCAATTCAGAATCTGATCTCTTTGCACTTTCAAATTTTTCTACCCATTTATCATATTCTTTCTCTTTTTCAGCAATGATAGTTTTCATATGATCATATACTTCTTGAGGAACATAAAACTCCGACTCGTTATCCCATCCGAAGTTTTTCTTCATTAGTATTGTTTCGTCCTTGCCAAGCGGCGAACCATGCACTGAAGAAGTACCAGCCTTACTAGGGCTGCCATATCCGATAATTGTTTTTGCAATGATAATCGACGGTCTATCTGAATCCGCCTTTGCTTGCTTAAGAGCATTCACTATCTCATCATAATCATTACCATCTTCTACATGAAGAACTTGCCAGCCATATGCTTCATATCTTTTTCCAATGTCTTCAGTAAAAGTAATATTTGTATCTCCATCGATAGTGATATTATTGCTGTCGTATAACGCGATCAATTTGCCTAGTTTTAAATGCCCTGCTAGAGAAGACGCCTCGCTGCTGATTCCCTCCATCAAATCTCCATCACCTACAATAACGTATGTATGATGATCTATTAACTCGCTATCGAATTCTGCTTCCAATCTTCTTTCAGCCATTGCCATACCAACGGCATTTGAAATTCCTTGCCCTAAAGGACCAGTTGTCGTTTCAACACCATCTGTCATGCCAAACTCCGGATGCCCAGGAGTTTTTGAACCCAATTGTCTAAAGCTCTTGATATCTTCCATGCTTAATTCATAACCAAAGAAATGTAAAAGTGAATAGTATAACATTGATCCATGTCCAGCTGAAAGAACAAAACGGTCTCTATCAGCCCATTTTGAATTTTTTGAAGTTCCCTTTAAAAATTCTTTCCATAATGCAAACGCCATGGTGGCAATTCCCATAGGTAGTCCCGGATGACCAGAATTAGCCTTGTTTATTGCATCTACGGATAAAAATCTTATCGTTTCAATAGTTTTTTTATCTAAAGTGTTCATTTAATACCTCCAAGTAATTTTAACTTCACTTGATTATATAATTAAACCTGGTTTTCTTCAATATATAGTCATGATTATAATCATTAAATTTTGGTATAACTTAATTAAGTGGTGATATTATGAAATTAAACTATGCGATAAGGTTTGCTTACGAAAAACATAAAGGTCAAAAACGGAAACTGACTGATGAAGAATATTTCTTTCATCCAATAGAGGTTGCTATAACAGTGGCTCGATATTCTGATGATATCGATACGATAATCGCCGCTATACTTCACGATACACTTGAAGATACAGATACGACTCCTGAAGAAATAAAAAATATTTTTGGCGATAGAGTTTTAAGCATTGTTTTAGAATGCTCTGAAAAAGATAAAAGCCTTAAATGGAAAACAAGGAAAGAAGAGATGCTTGGATCTTATCCATGCTTAAGCAAAGAAGCGTTCCTTATAATTCTTGCTGATAAAATTTGTAATCTCAATAGCATCAAATATTATTATAATAAACACATTTGGGAAAACTTCAATGCCGATGAAGAAAAACAAAAATGGCTCTATACAAAATCCTTGGAACAATTTAAAACTTGTTCTTATGCTTATCCAGAACTTATAGGGGAGTTAGAAAACTTGATTCACATTATATTTGACAAAAAATAAAACAAAAACAAAAAAAAGATGCTTTCGCATCTCAAAACAAAATATATTAAAGGGGGAATAAATAGTTAAATTTACTCCAGTGGTCGCCCACCGTTAAAAATTATACAATCTCCCTTTCGATATGTCAACAACTATTTTGTTAAATTTTTATCATATTTACAGCAAGCTCTGCTGCAACTTTAGAATTGTGTTTAACAAGTTCGATATTCGCCTTTAAACTCTCGCCTTTTGTCAATTCTTTTATTTTATCAAGTAAAAATGGAGTCACTTTTTTTCCTGCAATGTTGTTTTCTTTAGCCTCTAATAATGCATCGCTAATGACTTCATCGATTGCTTCATTGTCAAATGCGAATTCCTCAGGAATAGGATTGGCAACAACAACTCCACCATTAAACCCATAATCCCATTTAGTATTGATTATATTGGCCAAATCCTCGATTTTATCGATTCTAGTTTCAAGTTTTATCCCGCTTTCTCTTGTATAAAAAGCTGGAAATTCATCACTCCCAACAATGTAAACTGGAACACTTTTAGTTTCAAGATATTCCAAAGTGCTTTTTATATCTAGAATAGACTTCACTCCTGCACAAACAACCGCAACATTTGTCCTGGATAATTCTTCTAGATCTTGAGAAATATCTAAAATTTCACTGTAACCTCTATGTACTCCGCCGATGCCGCCTGTTGCAAAAACTCTTATTCCAACTAAATCTGAAAGAATCATAGTGGCAGCTACTGTCGTCGCACCGCTTTTCTTCATAGCTATTACTTCTGGAAAATCTCTTCTGCTTACCTTCACTATATTTTTATCTTTTGCTAAAAACTCCAACTCGTCATCTTCAAGACCTATCTTGATTCTACCGTCGATAATTCCTATCGTCGCTGGAACTGCTCCATTTTTTCTTATTATATCCTCTAAAAGTTTTGCTGTTTCGATATTCTCCGGATAAGGCATTCCATGAGAAATAATAGTCGATTCCAGCGAAACAACCGGCTTGCCGAATTCCAACGCCACCTTTACCTCTTCTTTGATATCAATGATTTTCTCCCACATTTCATAACCCTCCCATTATTTGTTTTCTCGATAATTCTGTTCCAAATTGAATTCTTTCTTCTAGGGTGCCGTCGACTAAGTACTTCGATATAATGCCTGCTAAATAAGCATCTCCAGCTTTATTTACACTCTTGACCTCATCTATCGGCTTTACCCTATAATCTATGATTTCCTTACCGTTCCCTGCAACGACACCATCTTTTCCCAATGTGACATGCACTTCTTCGACGCCTAAAGATAGGATTTTTTCCACCATTTCTTTTTTACCGAGAATTTTATCTTCGTCACCTAAGATGACTCTAGCTTCATCTTCATTGACTTTAAGAAGATTGATCTTTCCATAGATATTCTTGATCTTCTTTATTTTTTCAACCGATACTCCTTCAACAATAAACGGTTTATCGTCGATGATATTCGGTATGCTTTCAATAGTTTCGCGCGGTAGATTTGTATCTATGACGACGGCATCCGAGTCATTGATATATGATTTCTTTTCTTCTAAATACCGAGAAGTCAAATGCCTTATATTATCCATCTGATTGATTGCGCTGATCATCCCGCCGTGATTATTTTCCATCGACAGATAAATCGAATCTTCAAAATCACCCATCACCGACTCTGTAAAATCGATGTTTTTATAAAAAAGATCCTTCTTTATCATTTCTCCAAAAAACGAATCAGGTATGACTGTAATCAACTTCACTTCTTCCAATCTAGCCAAAAAGTCAGCGATGTTTTTTCCGACGCCACCAATCTGAAAGTTGATTTTTCCTATGTTTGATGTCTCAAATATAAATTTCCCATTTGATTTCCCTGTAATATCAATGTTGCTGGCACCTATGACAACTATTTTCACATTTTCCACCTTCTTATTGATATAATTGAGTCATATAACTTTGCGAGGTGTTTTATGAAACTCAACAAATATTTTTATTTAATCGCTCTAGGAGTTTTTTCAATCTCCTTATCACCCATTATAACAAAAACGGCTTCTTCTAGCTCTATTACTATTGCATCAAATAGAATGCTGTATACTGTAGTTCTTTTAACACCTTTTACAATAAAAAGCATTATTGGCGAAATCAAAACATTGAATCCAAGAATTATTTTGTTGAATATATTATCAGGGCTTTTCCTGGCTATACATTTTTGGTCCTGGATCGATTCGCTTCAATATACTTCTGTTGCCAACTCTACGATTTTAGTCAACTTGCATCCAGTATTTATTTTGTTGATCGCTCGTGTGTTTCTAAAAGAGAAAATCGATTCAATATCCATAATAAGCACACTTATTGCTCTATGTGGCTCAATGTTGATTATTTACAACAGTCTCTTCAATTTAAGTATAAATCCACGTGGAGACATCATGGCCATTGTCGGTGCAATGACAGTTTCTGTTTATCTTACTATCGGCGCTTCAATAAGAAAAGATATTTCAACAAAATCATATACATACATTACATATTCAATCGCTTTTATAACGTTGTTTATCATTTCTTTATTCATCAAAACGAATGTATTCAATTATCCTTTATCAGATGCACTGGTATTCTTAGGTTTGGCTGTCATACCTACGCTTCTCGGTCACAGTTTATTCAATATGTCGCTGAAATACATCAAACCACATATCGTATCCATGGCAATTCTAGGCGAACCGATTCTTGCTACGATTTGGGCATACCTGTTATTCCAGGAATCAATCAGTATTTTTCAACTGATAGGAGGATTCATGATTATAACTGCACTTTTAGTCAAATTGAAATCAGCTAAAAATTCTAGCTGATTTTCACATTTTTATTGATATTAAAGAAATGGATGTATTTTTCTTTTACTTTTTTCCCAACAAGAGATTCTATCGCCAAGGCATAATAATCGAGTTGTACTGAATATTGCTTTAAAGATTTAGTGTAATTCTCTTCAGTGACAAAATCGGATTTGAAATCAATAAGCACAATATGGTCATCCTCTTCGAAGTAGCAATCAATTATCCCTTGGATTAGAATATCTCCCTCTCCCGTCATTCCATCGATTGTCTCGCTTTTCTTGGACAAGACAAATTCTTCTTCCCTTTTAACATTAGAACTGTTCAATAATCGTTTACCGACATCGGTTTCAAAAAACATATACACTTTCTTGATATCATAACTGTCTTGAATGTTTTTTGATATGATTTTTCTATCTATCATTTCATGAACTTGAATTTTGAAATCATCATAACTGCTGAGTTCTTTTAATTTCAACATTTGCATTATCTTATGAATCTCTATACCTGTTTTAGCCGCATCATCTGTTTTTTTATCAGAAAAATGCAGTTCCGCCTTCACAGTTTCAACTTCTTTGGTAGGATTCAATCTATTATGAGCGATGTCTGTAACAGTAATCTTGGATTGAATATTATCAGTGAATACATGATGCTCACGAGGTAGTTCGATGTCTAGATTATATTCAAACACCTCTTTATTCAGATATTCTACGAATTCTTCTTTGCTCAAATCAGAAATGTTCACCTCTCCGATTTCATAATCTTCTGAATTCGCTAAAATAGTATTTATTTCAAACAATGGTTTGTCGTAGACCTTTTGATTATAAATATTGAACATTATCCAATCGATAAATCGATCATTGTTCTCAAGCCCTGCAAAATTGATCTGCTCTCGCCAATTGTTCAATGTGTCCTCGAAATTCTTTGAAGAAACACCTCCGAAAACAATCAGTCTGTCCACAGCACGCGTCAACGCAACATATAAAATCCTGAGTTCCTCTTCACTGGATTCTGTTTTAATTTTATTTGAAACAATATCCCTGTGAAAAGTGCTTCGTTTAATTCGATTTTCTTTATCGAAATATTTCGGTATGATTCCGAATTTATTGTGAATGATAACATCGCCAAAAGAATCCATTTTGTTGAATTTCTTACCGGTACCTGCAAGTATCACAACTGGAAACTCGAGCCCCTTGCTTTTGTGAATACTCATCAATCTTACAACATCCGACTGATCGCTTATTATCTTGGCACTGCTGAACTTTGCCTCTTTTTCTTTTAAGTAATTCATGTAATGATTGAAATCTGACAATCCCACAATATCTTTTATCTGAAATTCACTTGCGATATCCATCAGTTTTCTGATATTTGCACTTCTTCTGTCACCTTTTGGAAGAGCCACAAAAAATTCTTGGAAGTTATATTGAATAAATATTGTCCATATCAAATTGTCGATTGTCAAAAATCTGCTGAATTCTCTCAACTTATTTACATCACTTAAAAATTTATCTATTTTTTCCTTTACTTCATCTTCTATTTGATACTCAAAAAGACATTCATGATAATAATCGCAGCTGCACTCTTTCCTGATTTGGTATAATTCTTCGTCAGAAAAATCATATATCGGACTTCTCAACAAACTGAGCATAGGAATATCCTGTCTTGGATTATCAACTACTTTTAAATAATTCAATATCAAGTCGACCTCAAGTGTATCAATATACTCGTCTGTGCTCCCGATAAAGAGCGGAAGATTCAATTTCTCGAATATCCTTGAAAATTCTTCAATATAACTAGATGGAGATCTCATAAGAATCACAATATCCTTATAATTTACATCATCTTCATTTACCAACCTTTTTATCCGCTTTCCGATTTCATAAATTTCCAATGCTTCCTTAGACAGTTTTCCCGCGGTATAATTGACTAGATTTATCTCTACATGCGAATCCTCGTTTTCAAAATTATTTTTGCCCAAATACAACTTGGCTTGATCATTGTAATCCATTCCGCCAAACTTTTCAGTCATGAATCCTTCAAATATGTAGTTTATAAAAGTTAAAACGTTTCCTCTGCTTCTAAAATTCATATTCAAATCTATCTTATGATTCATAGGATTTTTATTTTTAGAAAATGCTTTATATTTATTCAAGAAAATACTCGGTTCTGCCAATCTGAACTTATAAATACTCTGTTTTAAATCCCCTACCATAAATAGATTGTCTCTTCCTTTGATTCTTTGAATGATGGCTTCTTGAATATAATTCGAATCTTGATATTCATCAACAAAAATATAAGCAAATTGCTCTTGATACGCCTTGCCGACAGCAGGGTCTTTAAGAATTTGAAGAGCGAAATGTTCCAAATCGCTGAACTCCAAAATATTATTTTCTTTTTTATGTTCAAGCAATCTCCCATCAAACTCTTTTATCATTTCAATCAGTTTTTCTACACGATTGAGCTGAAGCATAAACTCATCCCTATGCTGCATTAAATCTCTTTCTACAAAATATGTTTTATATATTCCATTAATGATACCCTTGTAGAAATCTCTAATTTTTTTTATTCTCTCTTTAGTTTCTTTATCTATGGATTTGTCTGCAGGCAGTCTACCGAAATATATTTGGAATTTATTGATGTCTTCAATTAAAGCAAAATAATTTTCTTTGATATTTTCAATCTCTTTTGAAAAAAACTCTCTATATTTATCACTCTCTGTTTCGTTTTCAACGATATCCCATAATTTTTCAGAAGCCCTTAAACTTTTTTCCATTTCACTTATCATATGTTCCTTTAAATATTCATTCCAATATTTCTCATCAGAATATTTTACCAGTACATCCTTGATCCATTCATCTACATCTGGATAAGCCTGAGTTTTTCTATGAATTGAAAACACTAGATCTCTTAACTTCCTGTCTCCTCTTTGATTTGAATAAACTTCAATTAAATCTTCAAAATCTTTATCTTCATCAGCATAATAGATTTCAAATATTTCATCTAAAATTGTCTCTTTTATAGAATTGAAGTCATTATCCTCTCCGATTCGAAAATCTGGATCCAACCCCAGCATAAAAAAATGACTCTTTACAACATCGTTGCAAAACGAATGGATGGTTGTGATATTCGCTTGATTGATTTTTATCAACTGTCTTCTATAAAAATCTTCATATCCTTTCTTTTTCAATCGTCCGATTATTTTTTTATAAACTCTTTCTTTCATTTCATTGGCAGCCATACGACTGAATGTGAATACAAGAAGTTGATTTATATCGATTTTTTGCTGTTCCAATAATTCAACGATTCTCTCAGTTAACACAGCAGTTTTACCTGACCCCGCTGCTGCTGAAACCAAGATATTTGCATCTCTTTTATAAATTGCATCACTCTGCTGATCAGTCCAATTAGTCACCTGTATCACTTCCAATCTCATCAATCACGTCGCTGTTTTTTTTATATTCCACATATCTATAATCGTTGTTTATAAAATCCGCATCAAATTTACATATACTCTTGTATCTGCAATAATCACATGCTTTGAAAGTTTTTTCCTTGATTGGACTTATTTCTATTTCTCCATTCAAGATTTTATTACCGATATTTTTAATATTGTCTTTGGTTATATTTAACAGCTTGTCAAATCCCTCTTCACTGAGTACATTGCTATCGGAATAAAATTCTCCATTTTGCTTTAATCTGACCGGGATAAAATTTGAATAATTATTTTCTTCCAACGACTGATCCATTTTCCCTAAAACGTTCTTATCTTTTAAAAGCAAACCCGTCATTTTGAATTTTTTATCATGAAGTTTCTCTAGATCTTCAGGTGATTTTTCAATATATTCATCATAATCATTATGAATTCTATAATAAAGAACCGCACTCGGTAATACTTTACCTGAGCCCAATGCTTCGCTGTTTGATAAACTCGCCAAAAGATAAATTGCAAGCTGGTAATCTATCCCTCTTGTAATTTTATCTAGAACCAAATCTTTTTTGCCGGTTTTATAGTCCACGATATTACAATAGGTTCTATCATTTTCATCTTTATACAAGTCGATTCTATCGATTTTTCCTTCAATGGTGATAAACCGCTCTTCATTCAGTTTGATTTTCACTGGGAAGAAAGCATCGGCTATAGTTCTATGAGTAAACTCCAGCTCGGTAAATTTTGGAACATAGCTGCTGTTGCCGAAATATTCCACGATGTTTTCTAAAGTGACTGCTACAGTTTCTTTGACCTTTTTAACTAAATATCGATCTTCATAGCGTTTTTTAAAAACAAAATATCTAGATTGGTTTATCGTCTTTTCTATATACACTTCAATATCGCTGATTTCTTTTTCGTTTATCATATCGTCGACAACCAATTGCAGGACCTCATGATAAACATTGCCTATGTCGGGTAACCTCACTTTGAATTCCTTTCTCTCTCTTGCTTTCAAATCATATTGAGCAAAATAAGAATAAGGACATTTCGAGTATCTTTCCAATTTAGTTATCGAAGTGAATAATTTTTGATGATCATCATATTTTCTAATGGTCTCTACTTGATTTGAATAAAAAACTCTTTCAATTATTTCATTGAACATCTTATTATCATCATGGTAAACTTTTGCAATGATATTTCTCCACATTTCATTAATATCATGACCTTCTCTAACAGCTCTAATCTTTCTTGCAAGGCTGATTTCGAAATATTCTTTATCTAATAAAATCTGATTTGCCAGAACATCTTCATTCATTAAATCATCTAAATCAACGAGATTTCGAGAGATTTCCCTTATTCTCGTTACAAAATAAGATGGTTTGATTCCCTTTCCATCCTTATCACTTGATGATAGAGTGAACCATACCGATTTTTCTGTTTTAGAAATCAATCTAAAAAAGTCCAATTTCTCTTTAGCACGATAAAAATCAATATGGTTATGCAAATCAAAACCGTAATTCAATAGAACTTCTTTATCTGCTTCCGATAAAATTGAAGATTCACTTAAATCTCTAGGTAAATTTCCTTCATTCATTCCCAATACAAAATTTATTTTTTTATCCAAGTTGACACTGCGCCCAAATACCCCTACTTCAATCCCGTCGCTTATAGACGGAATGATTCCTACTTTCTCGCTTTCAAAAGAAAACTTCAAATACTCTATATACTCTTTCAAAGTGATTTTTTCTTCACCTGCAGCTTCACTCATTTGGTTGATGATTTCTAAAAATCTATTCCATACTTGAACCATGATCAAAACTTCGTCATGACATAGAAATGATTTAAGTGTCTTGATTTCCCTATCAACAATATCCTTGATCTTTAAAGTGTTCAATAGATTGATAATCTTATCTGTGAACTCTGAAACACTTTGATTTTTTTTGAATTTCTTATTATGAACAATCAACGGCTCCACATATTTCAATCTATTGGCTTCTGCTATGGCATCTTCAAAAGGATTTGTCCATTCTTCATGGTTGATTCCTTTTTCCAAAGCATAGTTTTCCAATATGTCTACATTTTTCATTTCATCGTTTGGAACTATATATTTAAGATACTTGAGCAAAAAACTGGTTTCATAATGCATATTGTAAAACTCAAGAAGCATAATTATCGCTCTGATAATATTAGTATCCTTAATTGATTTTTTTTCATCCATAATATTCGGAATTTTATATTTTTCCAATTCCCTATTGAGAATCATCCCATATGCTTCTTCATTAACCAGTAAAATACCTATGTCAGCAGGTTTTATACCGCCTGTTCTAATCAACGTATTGATTTCTCCAACGACAAAACCGACTTCGGAATAAATGTTTCTTCCAGTAAAAATCTTCACTGGAAATTCTTTTTTCATTTCTTCGTACTGATTAAGTATAATGCCGAATTGTTGTAGCTCAGAAACATTTGATTTAATTGAAGTCACTTTGACTTCATCAAAATAATTATAAATGGCATCAAATGTATTTTTGGTAAAAGAATATACTTCACTTTCATATTTTTCATCGTAATCTATAGAAAAAGTCACTTGATTATTATTTTCTTCCAATGCTTTTATTATTTCTAACTCTTGAAGCGAGAATCCAGTAAATTGAAGAATATAAATTTCAGAATTCAATAAAGATGGAATAAGACCTATATTGTCTATGAATAATCTGTTTTTGATTGTTTCATCAATATATCCATCCTCGATTATAATTTCGTAATGATAGTAAACTACAAGAATGTCTTCGATTTTTTTCTTTAACAGAGAATCTCCTGTCAATTGCTCCTTGAAATGTTCCATATCAGATGCACTGATTTTTTCATTTCTTAAATCTTTGATGATTTCCTCGATTTCATTTACAAGACCCAGCTTGTTGAAGCTCTTATAATATACTTTTAACTCATCCAATTTTTCATTGATAATGCGCTTGACCAATAGTTTTCTTCCCAGTGAAGTCAACGGAATTTGATCATCGATGATCATTTCTTTAACGACTTTATTTACAAGCCTTGAAAAGCTTACAACTTCCAGCCCCATCATTCCTTTTAGACTCAGAGACTCCAATAATTTTCTTTCCATGTTGAGAGTGAGATGTTCAGGTACAACAACCAATATCGGTTTTTCCCTTTTCTTATAATTCTCGTTGATTTCACTAAATATGTAATTTTCTTTTTTCTTCGAATCAATTCCTAAAACAATTTTTATCATATCTAATTCTCCTTGCTTGATAATCAGACTTTTGTTTTAATCTTTCTCAAGTTGTATACTGCAATTATTGCGAGTGTCAAAGTAATCGATAAATGAGTGATTCCTATCGACAATGCCATATCTAGAAAGAACCCTTCAGGAAGCATTTGTATCAATCTATCCGTCATAGGATTCAACAGCCATAAATCATTACTAAAAAACATCTCATGAAATTTTATGAATGCACTAGTGAAATCATTGATAGCCACTACTATGACAGCGCTCATCATTATAAGCGAATGCATTCCAGTATAGATTAAACTCCATACTACGGTTTTAACGCTTTTATCAAGCACTATCATTAAGATTCCCAAAAGAACAGAGAAAATTTTCGCATACTTTAAGAAAGTAAAAATTCTTTTCACATCGACCATGTGAGATATCTCTCTTTGATTGAATACATCCACTCCTTCATAAACGACATTCAAATCATTTCTATCGTTCTTGAGATAGGAAATTATTTCTCCCGATGCATAGTAAACTCCATCGCGTCCTAAATCCACATCTTTATACACATCGTATTTGTCAAATTCGGAAAGATAATAATCATGGTTGAATGTATATACTTCTACTACATTTATCAGTATAAAAAGAAATAATAACAGTCCTATAAATATACATTTCAAATGTTTCAAATCGATAGCTCCTTTATATACTCCAAGATTTGTTTAGCATGGCCCTTTGCCTTGACTTTTCTATATTCTTTTATCAAAATTCCATTTTCATCAATAATAAATGTCGATCGCTCAGTACCGATGACTATTTTGCCGAACATGTTTTTTTCTTTAAGCACATCAAACATTTCATGAACTTTTTTCTCGGGATCACTTAACAATTGGAAATTCAAATTTAATTTTTGTGCAAATTTAATATGAGATTTCATAGAATCTTTACTGATTCCCAAAATCATATATCCCATTTTTTCAAATTCTTCTTTTAAATCTCTGAACTCAGAGGCTTCAGTTGTTCAGCCAGGAGTATTATCTTTTGGGTAGAAATACAAAACAACTTTCTTTTCTCTATAATCAGACAGAAAAACTTCCTTTCCCAAAGTCGATTCTAAAGAAAAATCTTGAATTTTATCACTAATTTTCATCATAAAAATTCCTCCTTTTTCATTATACATTAAATACTATTCCACTGATAGCGAGAAAGTTAATCGGTTCCATATAGGTTTATGATTAATAGATTCAATCCTTTCAAAGCTCATATGCTATAAGAAATTAATTCAATAGCGAAATTCGTCTTTTATCAATATAAAAATGAGAAAACTCAACAACAAATCCATCAACTCACACAACGCTCAACTGAGATTCTTCACAATATATATATCCTCGAAAAAACCTGGAATCCTTTTCTTATACCCAAGATGAGAATCTATGATATCTTGCCCGTGATTCTAACCAAGCATGAAGCTTTTGCTCTTATAGATGCTAGTGACAATTTCAAGCACAAAACCATGCTTTCTCTCATGTATTCTGCGGGTTTTAGAAAATCCGAAGTACTTCGTCTCAAATATGACGACATCAGCAGAAAAACCATGAAGATATACATCCGTACTTCCAAGAATAGAAGCGACCGATATGTCATTCTTTCTAAGAAATTGCTTGCCATTCTTACAGAATATTGGCAAACCAATAGATTAGCTATTCCCAGGAAGAAACCCGGATTACCATGTTTCCAGAGGTGCTGTCGATTACTACATCTTGATAATCAGTTTGAGAATAACTCAAAGTATCAAATATTTCGGTTTGTGTCCTTTCATTAATCTCCGCAGCCATTACATTCGCACTTAAGATTATTATGATTAGGCATATAATTAAAGCAATTTTTTTCTTCATAAGAATCTCCCCTCAATTCATATGGCAGTACCTTTGAGAGTCATCTAGGTCTAAAAAATATACACTATGTTACTGTTCGATTACGCTAACACTTGAATTATCAACAATGGTCCAGTTTCCGCTTCCTCTATCTTGCAATAGAAAGAAGTACTGCTCCAAATGACCACTATCGTAAAAAGTTTTTGTACCATCATATTCCACATAATATCTAGCGTAGATAACTACAAAACGCCCTTGCAGATCTTCTTCTGTCCCCCCCCTTCTTTTCGCTAATTCACTTCCCGTGTAATATTCTACAACTCGCTTAGTTTCGGGCTCATCAGTACTAATTTCCTCTACCTTAACAAATAGTATATATTCTTTTTTAAGTTGGTTCTCAATTGCACTCTGAACAGTATTCTCTGGGATGATGCTTGGCTGCTGAATCCAATAATCATGGAATCCAAATTCGCTTGCTCGGGTCTCAGATACACTTCGAGTAGTATCTTCCGAGATAGTGTTTGTTTGATGAATCATGTATTCATAGAATCCTAGTTTGTAGGCGATGATGTTTACAAGTGTTAATGCGAGGAGAGTAATTGACATTATAATAATAGTTCGCTTCCAACTGCCATTTGGCCAAAGCCTAAAATTATGAGATTCATTAGCCCTCAACACTATTTTGTCAAAGAACCATAAAAAGCGGGTCACCTCCCACAACGATGGAAAGTGACCCACTTTTATTAAAGATACTTTTTTAATTATTCAAAAATTGTAAGTGATTCTTCTAAATATTCATCGATAATATTTTGAATATTTGAATCTTTAAGAATAACTGCAATTTCAATTCTTCTGTTCATGCTATAATCTTCTTCAGTCGTTCCTGTCGAAAGAGGCCTGAACTCCGAATATGCACTTGCAGCAAAATAATCACCATATTTCGTCTCCAAACTACTATTTACATCAAGCATGTAATTGACAACCGAATAAGCTCTCTTTGAAGACAATTCTCTATTATATTCCGCAGTCCCGCGCTCGTCGGTATGTCCCTGAATAGAAATCGCATCTATCGATGCTCTGACTTCATCATCACCTAGGACACTTTCAAAAGCAGCTGCAAGTTTATCCAATAAAACTTTACCTTCAGGCTTGATTCTATAAGAATCAAACTCAAAAACCAAACTCTCGTTGATAACGATATTTCCATTGTCGGCTATCGTAACCAACTCTTCTCCTTCTGCTGTCGTAGTCCCCAAACTCTTTTCAATCGATTTTTTGACCGATTTTAAAAGTTCCAACCTAAGCACGGCTATACCTTGAAGTTTAGTTCTTAAATCACCCAGTTCCTGATTGCTGTCCGCAATTATTTCTCTTTGTTTATCTATCTCTTCTTCTGATAATTTTAGCGCTATCTCACCAATTTCCAACTCAGCCATTGTTTTATCCAAGTCATCTAATAAAAGTCTAAGTTGCTTTTCAGCTTGGCTTATTTCGGCCCTGCTTTCTTCTAATCTAGATTCCGTATCTATCAACTGTTTTTTCGCATACTCTAATTCTTTTCCAGTAACAATATTATTTACATATGCAATCAGCATAAGAAAAAATAATATCAATGCAATCGTTGAAATCATGTCTGTGAAAGAAGGCCAAAAATTTTCTTCTACCGGTTTACTACGTCTTCTTCTCATATAGAAGGCCTCCTTTATTTATTCTTGATAATATCTTTAGTTAATCCTTCTAACTCATTAGTGTTTTCTTTAATCCCTGTA
>JAYENG010000015.1:0-4374 GCA_034721975.1 Bacillota bacterium | reverse complement strand
TTGTTTACTCTTCTTAGGGTACTTGATGCCTTTTGCACTTTGCTGTGCATCCGAAATTGACTGATAGTATCCAATCTTCTTGTCGAAATAGCGATTGATACTTAGCCACTCTCCACCACTGATTATGAAACTTTTGCCACTTAGATTGTCATAGCAAGTCATCATGTTATTGATTCCAAGGTCAATTGAAAGGTAATGGCCATTATCATCTTTTTTAGTCTGAGCCTCAACTTCGTGTGTGATGTTGATTTGGTAATTGCCATTTTTCAAGGGCTTGAATTCAATCTCTTTGACAGTTAAATCGAGTTCTGAAAATCCTTTTATTTTCAGGGTTAAATAGTTATCCTCAATTTGATATTTGTCCTTAAGATGAATTTTAAGTCCTTTTGGTAAAGAAAAGCGAAGTGAGTCGCCATCGATTTTAAAGCCGTTATTAAGATACTTGAAATTGTTGAATTTCTTGTACTTTGGTGGGTTTGGATTTTCAACGCCACCTGTTTCTTTCAATTTGAAAAAAGATTTCCAGCTTTTTTCAAGCATGTTGAGAACTTCTTGAGCTTTCTGTGATGGGAGATTTTTATACCAAAATTCCGATTTCAGGCGTTTCTTTTGCTCATACCAGTTAGGGTGTTTTTCAAAGCCCAACATTTTGTAATTGTGTTTTTCATAGTTGCCTATATTCCAGAGTTTTGCAGATGCAAATGAAAGGAGTCTCAATACAATTGATTCTGTTTCATTCGGTTTGAAGATGATTTTTTTAGTTAGAATCATTAGTTCCTCCTTGCATAACGCGAATATATGTTCTTATTAATAGTATAGCATATTTTTACATGTTTTGCAGTAAATTTTAACATTAAACCAAGCGATTCATCTCCCAATTGAAATAGGGAGGATTCTCGCCAGATTACCTAAATTTCTTAACGTGCTTTTGATTTCATCTATTATAATATGTTCGTCTTCTTTTATAATTCCATCTATTCGGCCTGTTAAATTTATAGTCAACCGCTCTCTGCTCTCAACATGCTTGATGGAGACCTCTGATACGTAATTATCGCCCATTTTGTTTTGAATGACTTGATGCGCTTTTGTTCCTTCTAGAGCCCTGGATTTCCCGACGAATCTAGCATCCAGATCGCCACCTCTATAAACATAATGAATCAAATCTCTCACAGATATATCGATTATTGTTTTCTTTTTTAAAGCCATATCTTTCTCCTTCAAAACATTCGTTCGTCTGATTTATTATAAGTCACTTCCAAAATTAATTCAAGTTATTACCACTTTTAAATCAGCGTATCCTCTTTAGACAGATTACAGCAAATTAAAGTTGAATGAAAAATGAGCTATCAATTTTGCACGATAACTCATCTGGTCAATAAAATTTAAATTTGTACTTTTCCTTAATCATCATATCTCATTAATACTCTCAACACCCTTAAAGTATTGAATCGACTCTTTTTGCTATTTGGTTCCATTTCGAAATGAACTGCTCCTTTGTGCTTGCCTTGATTAGGCCAGATTCCTTCTTTATCCATTTTTTTCTTGAGAAGGTTTATCGAGTCTTCCATCCTGGAATCATACGGAATATCAGCATGATTAAAATAATCCAGCGCCTTTAAGATATCGTATTTCCATCTCGGCGGATAGGTGATGTAAGTCATGGCTTTCTGAATGATCTCTCCGGTATGGTCTGATTTGTAAAGCCTATGAATCAAAATGAACTCTATAGCTTCACTTTTCATTTTCTTGAGTTTATCGATCTGATAAGTATATCCATTTAAAATGTATTCTTCTATTCCCTCCAGCACAGATAGAGTGCTGTGCAACGAACTATGCCTGGCTCCACTTCTATTGAAGTTGCAATTAAAACCCCCATCTGGTAATTGCTGCTCTATAATATAATCGATTATGGATTCGATACGGTTTTCTTCTATGCCGAAATAACACGCATAATTCAAAAACATGCCGTTGATGCATACATCACTGCCGAATTTCGTCTTTGTAGGAGTGATTCCTCCATCAAAATTAATACATTCACTGACAATCTTATCAAGTATTTTTGTTGTTGAATCTGTTTTATTCAATTCCAAATACCTTAATTCCAAAAGCGTATAGTGGGTACATGTCCATTTAGGTTGATAGAATCCATCTCCCCAATGACCATCTTCTTTTTGAAGCGCCAATAATTCCTTGGCAAAACCTTCATTATAAATTCTGCTTTTTAGATTCCCTAGAATCGAACTTTCACTTTTCAACAAATCCCTATGCACCTGATATCTGATTGAAATGTCGCCTTCTAACAGCCATTTGACAATATCCATTTTTATTCCTTTCTATATAGAGATACTCAATTCCCTACTTTCCACAGATATTAGAAATTTTTACATCTATTACAAACTTGGAATGTTCAACTGAATAATCTACAATTTCATTGATCAACCCCATAACTCTATCCTTATTTCCAGTGACTTCCGTTGATAACAAACCCACGCGATACCTTAAACCTGATTTTTCTATTATCTCTAATACATTATTGACAGAAAGATTTATCTTTTGATCATCTAAAGGTAAAAAAGATATTTGAACACTTATAACTTGATCCATATGAATCCTCCTTTAACGCCCTCACTTTTAAGTCTTTTTTCTTCTTCTAGTGAAATTTTATCCTCTTTCGTGTCAGGTGCAATAAACAAACACTGGTCACTAGCAATAAAATTTTCAGAATAATATGTTTTCATTTCTTCAACAATTTTTAACTTTACGTGTTTGAATACCGAATGCGCTTGATATTCAGGACTCATATATAATTTACCCCACGCACTGTCTCTATTAACCATTCCGATGATCATTTGTCCCGATTTCTCCAACACTCTCATAACTTCATCCATCGCCTTTTGCATATCTGGGATAAATCTATACCAACTACTTCATAACCAAGCTCAGCTAATTTAATCGAATAATTTCCAGATCCACAACCTACATCAAGAATTCTCGACCCTTTAGGAGCATCAAGCAAAGCAAACATACATATTGTCTCGACTTCATCGACAAAGTTGCCGAGTTTCGTCTTATATCAATCATCGTAAGTCAACGCTTCCTTATCAAAATTACTCACAAGAATCCCCCCCATAATAGTTTCGATTCTATCGCTTCAACATCAACCTTTTATACACCGCAACACCTATCGGCCAATTATAAACACCGATAACAGGGAAAAAACACCAAAGTGTATTTATACCAGTATTGAAATTGATGACAATCAACACTATAGAAATCAGAGATGCAGATATCAACCCAACATTTATCAGCTTTTTGAAGTTATGTTTGATTTCCTCTTGAGAATTTCTTTTTTTATAAGTTATATACGACGATACTGGATAAATAATCAAAACCACAAAAAATATCATGATTAAATCCAAGTGTAACGCTGGAACAGCAATCTTTCCCAACTTTACATATGATGCAAAATAGAAAAGCATCATTTCTGCCGCTAAAAGCAAATAGGCAAATATTGAAAATTTAAAATCAATTTTATCTTTTTCTATTACCACCGTATTTTGATCATTAGCTAATTGTCTCAAATCTCCAATATTCTTGACAGCATTTTCAAAAGCCTCATCTTCGGATAGACCATCATTTATATAATCCGCAATTCTGTCATTTATACTGCTTACTATTTCTTTTCGCAAGTCTTCATCTACGTTGTATCCCTTGAAACATGATTTCACGTAACTCTCAACATTATTCATCTTTTTCACCTTCCAATACAAACATATCGATAATACGTTTAGCAAATTTCCACTCATCCCGAAGCTTTGAAAACGCCGATACACCCTTAGGAACTATGGAATAATACTTTCTTCTTCCCCCTCGACTCTCGTCACCCCAATACGATCGTATGAATTCATTGTTTTCTAGCCTTTTAAACGAAGAGTATAATGTCGCTTCTTTTAACTCGTATAAATTATTGCTTCTTTTTATTATGGTTTTACTTATTTCGTATCCATACATATCTTTTTCACATAGCAAACTCAATATTATCGTATCTGTATGACCTCTGATTAAATCACTGCTTATAGTTTTATCCATATACACCACCAACTACATTGTACACCATTTTACTATGTCTGTCAAAGTACTTTGTCTATTATCATACTGCTTACAGTTGTATTGATTAGGATTTCAGAGTAACCAATACAAAAAACAAAACTGACCTACAGCATTCTGTAAGCCAGTTTTTCTTTTGGTGCCGAAGGCGGGACTTGAACCCGCACGCTCCGAAGAACTTCGGATTTTGAGTTAGTATCAGCATATTTTAAGTTATATTTATTCATCATTTAATAGCTTTATTAATCATTAATATTCCAAGGTTTA
>JAYENG010000014.1:0-4406 GCA_034721975.1 Bacillota bacterium | reverse complement strand
CCATAAAGTGCTACAAATGCAAGAACTGCAATTATTATCAATGCGATGATCGAGAAAGTCTTTCCATTTCTCATAATGTCGTACCCCCTAGTCTAGTATTCTTTAGATGTTTCTACATAATTTTTAGACGAAAATTTGAAATACTCGATTTCTTCTCTGGTCAACTCTCTAACCACTTTTGCCGGCGATCCTAAAACCATAGAGTTTTTAGGTATTCTTTTGCCTTGTGTTACCAACGCACCCGCACCTATTATAACATTTTCTTCAATGAATGCACCATCTAATATTATTGCACCCATGCCTACAAGACAATTATCACTAATAGTACATCCGTGCAATATTGCATTATGTCCGACAGTTACGTCATTTCCGATAATGGTTTCATAATCGTCAGCTACATGAATCATAGTCAAATCCTGAATATTGGTTCTCTCACCGATAACTATTCTGTTGATATCTCCTCTAATTACAGCATTGAACCAAATATTAGCATCTTTTTTTATTTCAACACGTCCGATAACATCAGCGGATTGTGCTATGAATGCATCTGAATGAACTATAGGCTCATACTCTCTAAACTTGATAATCATTTTAATCCTCCAATAACATAATTTTAGCCTGCATGTATATAGATGTTTCCAATCTCTTTTTCTCTAAGTCGCACCCTATTTCATAAGGAATATTTATATCTCCGTTAAAGTTATATGCATTTGCGTGACATCCACCGCTGCAATAATATTTCGCCCAACAATCTCTACATTTTGGTTTATTGAAGATATGAGCGTTTTTAAATACCAAACTCATTTCAGCGTCCCACGATTCATCTAAAATACTGCCCATCTTCATTTTTTCATTGCCTACAAATTGGTGGCATGGATAAATATCTCCCTCTGGTGTGACCGCTATATATTCACTACCTGCACCACAACCTGTCAACCTTTTGATTATACAAGGACCTTGTTCCAAATCCACGTTATAATGGAAAAATCCAAAATCATCATCTGTGCCATGTCTAGACAGCATTTCCTCAGCCAATTCATCATATTGCGCGTAAATAGTTTCTAAATCAGATTCTTCGATTGTATAAGGCAACCCAGGTTCAGAAACAACCGGCTCCATTGATGTGCTTTTAAATCCTAAATCTGCGAAATGCTTTACGTCTTTTGCAAAATCCAGATTAAGTTTTGTAAAAGTACCTCTTATAAAGTAATCTTTGTCCCCTCTTTTATCGACTAATTTTTTAAATTTAGGAACAATCACATCATATGAACTTCCACCGCCGACAATCGGTCTCATTTTATCGTTTACTTTTTTTCTTCCATCCAAACTCATTACTACATTATCCATGTTTTCATTCAGATAATCTATTATATCATCGTCCAGCAACATACCATTTGTTGTAATCGTATATCTGAAGTTTTTCTTGTATTGCTTTTCTATGCTTTTACCGTATTCGGCAATTTCTTTGACTACATCGAAATTCATAAGAGGCTCTCCTCCGAAGAAATCGACCTCGAGATTACGACGGTTTCCAGAATTCTCAGCTAAATAAAGCAATGATTTCTTCCCTGTTTCGGCACTCATCAAAGAACGCGAACCCTGATAATCTCCTTGTGATGCAAAACAATAACCACATCTCAAATTACAATCATGAGCTACATGCAGACACATTGATTTCACTACAGGTTTTCTATTCTTGAATTGCACATTGTTTTCATAATTATCAGGACTGAAGAGCAATTTTTCATTGATTAAAGAATCTATATCATCGCATGCTTCTCTTAAATCTTCTTCAGTGTATTTATTCTTTAGTTTTTCAACAATCTTATCTATATTCGCATCAGGATAATAATCTAAAATATCATATACCATTTCATCTATAATGTGAACCGCACCACTGCTTATATCCAATACAATGTTCAATCCGCCTTGTTTAAACTTATGAATCATTTATACATCTCCTTGTTGATACATAGAAAAAGCAGCCTATAAGCTGCCCATACTTATTACTATTTATTTTCGCATGCTTGATTTCCAACGGTGCATGATGTTTTACAAGCTGATTGGCAAGATGTTTGACATTCTCCACATCCCATCGTCGATGCAACTCTATTAAAAGAACCCTTGGTTACAGTTTTAATATGTTTCATATAACTTCATCCTCCTTCATTAACAAAAATATTATATCATATATTCAATTTTAATAAAATATTAAATTTTTATTGGAACTTTTCTAAAAGTATAGTAGTCTTATAGTGGACTTACTAAATTTGACAGGGTGATGATATGAATATGAACAGAAAACTATATATGCCAATTTTATTATTAATCGTAGCTATACTCGCAACTAGTTGCACTGAAAAACCAATGGTTCAAGAAACTACAAATCCTCAACTGAAAATCTTCGAGCTATATTCAGAATTATTTAAAACCGATCCTGAATTCGATGAAATCGAAGCCTTTTTAAATAAAAATTTGGATGATTGCGATTCAAAATACCATGATACGATGCTGATTGCATTTGAAGAATTTATGATATCAAAATTACCGAAAAACAAAAATAAACTTTCTGTCAACTTGATCGATTATACAAAATTGACTCAATACAGTTCATATGCTTCTGCTGAACTAGACAGCTATTTCAAGATTTTAGAAACTGAATATCTATCAAAAGATTTAAATAGCGATGTTTTATCAGAAGTCGTCAATAAATTGCTTGATAGAACTGTCGATGTAGAGAATCATTTACTAAGATTTAAGGGCGGTCGCACAGAAAGCAAGATGTATGAACTTTATGTCCGTTATTTATATGCTGCACTAATGGGAAATGGCAACCACTTGACGTTTATCGGTATCGACTCTACGAAAATCGACGATGAAGTTTTATCACAATACCATGATTTCATCAACGATTATCCGGATTCTCACACGGCATCGTTGGTAAAACACTATATCGGTTTGCTCGAACAAACCGATTATAATCTCGAATCTGAACAAGTTAGAAATTTCCATTTCGATTTTTATTCGAATATCAGATCTTTCTTATGGGAAAACAAGGCATCTTAAATATCAATGCTCCCTATCAGGTTAATAATAAGCCTAAAGGGAGCATTTTACTTTTATTATACCGTCAGTAATATTTATTGCTGTGCACTCCATATGTATGTTATGAGCAATTGTATCCAAACGCAGAACCTCGTTCTACAACCTTACACAAGCATAGAATGACGTATTACTATTTATAGAATCAAGGTATGGATAAATAATTTTGTCTGAATCAAAATTTTATTAGTGTCATTATTGCTTCAATTACATCATCATAAGCTATGTCTTCTGCATATCTATAATCCTTAGTGTATTTGAGCCATCTCGATTTCAGAGTTTCACTCTCTTGTAAATCTTCAATTCTTTTAACGGTATTATTGAAGATGTGAGTGGTTCCTCTGTGCTCCGCTGTCCTTTTAAGAGCTTCTGTAAATACTGAATGCTCAAAGCTCTGAGTTTTTATCAATATATAAACATCGTAGAAATCTCTTGGTCTTGTGTTCAACTCTCCCCTTCTTAAAATGTTTCTACTTTTTCTGCCAAGACAGTCTCAATATTATATGCCCAAATGCCGATACTTCCTTCTTCAAAAATCATTTTGAATAAATAAAGGACTTCCTTGGGCGTTATGGCATCACCAGTTGTAATATCAATCTGCATTGGTGTGATGATAGTATCGTATTCTGCTCTGATACTAACTCGATAACCACCATAAGCATCATCGTCTCTTATGGATTCAATGCCAATAAATGAAAATATCACATCGTCATCGATTTCTATACTACAAATCTCGCTAATAGCTTTTATCAACGAGTCAATATTAATCGGATAATTCTTAATTGTCGCATCCATATCCATTGTTGCTCGATTATCTATGCCGACTAATGCCGCAATCAGCATCCCGCCTTTCAAGATGAACTTATCTTTATAATCTGATTTTGAAAGTCGTTCAAGAAAACGTTCAAACATATAATTTTGAAGCACAACTTGTGCTGACATATCTTTCTTTTTCGCCAAATTCCTTATTTTTACTTTTAAGCTCATAGCTTTACCACTCATAGTAACACCTCCAAATAATTCTTGAGTACTGCTTCTATCTTGAGTTTTTTGGCATAGTCCATAAGCAACGAGTAATCTGCAGACTTTAGTTTTACAAATCGTTTTAACGCTTCATTAAGTATTTGAACATCTACCCGGTTTCTGCTTCTTATGAGGTCACATATTGTTCTCTCAATATTATATACTCTTATTGGATTGCCAAAGTAACTTCTGACAGTTTCTACACCCAATTGATGAAAAGCTTTCTTAATATAGTAGATTTTGAATCTCTCTGCAATGTTTGCAACCACTTTATATCCGCT
>JAYENG010000013.1:0-4415 GCA_034721975.1 Bacillota bacterium | reverse complement strand
GAATGAATATATGATAGCTTTAATAGGAACACTTTTTATATTTGGATTAGTAAGGATATTTAAAAGTGTGCAGAGGTTTAATCTATTAACGCAGATAAAAAAGAGAATATTGGTGCTTACCACTATATATTTAGTTGAACATTCAGGTGAGAGATTTGTTAAATTTCGTTATAAAAATTATGTTTATAATAAACTTGAAGAAGAAAAAATGAAAAAATGGGTGGATGGCGTGGATATTCAGTGGATTAACGAAACAAAGCTAGTCGTTAGCTTTGAAATGGTATATAATAACAATGTAAGAATGAAGTTTGAATATCCATTGGATATGAAAGAGCTTAAGATGAAAAACGTAATAAAAAGGGGCGAATAGAAAATGATGATGAAATCAAGAAAAGTGTTGGCGATTCTTATCGTTGCTACTTTAGTATTGGCGACTTTCGGTTCTGCATTTGTATATATGATGTATTAGTGAATTGAGCTTGATGGCTCAATTTTTTTTGGAGTGTATAAAATGATAATTGTTGAAATAGAAAATTTGAGAAGAAATAAAATCAAGGTTGTTTTTGATGAGGATAGTTATGTATTGAATCAAAAACTGATGGTCGATTATTATTTATATCCGGGTAAAGAAATGAGCTCAGAAGAAGTTGTTTCTATGGTTTACAAGGGGCAGTATTTTGATGCGCATGATAAAGCTATCAATTATATAGCATATCAACCTAGGACAAGTTTTGAAGTGAGAAATAGGTTGAGAAAAGAAGAGTATGATAAAAGCGTTATAAACAGCGTCATTGGTTCACTGATCGAAGAAAAGTACATCGATGACAAGCAATATGCTTTTGATTATTATGAATCTTATCGCAGAAAATATGGAGTTTTTAGAATCGTTTCCAATCTGAAGGGTAAAGGTATAAATGAAAACGAAATAGAAAGTGTTCAAATGGAAGACGATGAAGAAGTTGCCTATGATTTGCTGCTAAAAAAGTATGGTGAAAACATTGATGAAATTGGATTTGAGATGAAAGGAAAGATATCAAAATACCTTTCCCAAAGAGGTTTTACTTTCGGAACTATCAAGAAAGTGGTGAATCGATATGAAATTGAGATATCAGAGAAATTTTAATATGATTACTTCCGAGGAATTCAATATACTCCAGGAAAAGAAAGTTGCAATAATAGGACTCGGCGGATTGGGCGGAAATATTTTAGAAATGGTTGTCAGGTTTGGGTTTGTAAATATAATTGCCGTTGATTACGATGTGTTCGATCAGAGCAATCTCAATAGGCAAATTCTGTCTACTGAAGAAAACATCGGGGGAATGAAAACAAAAGCTGCAGTGCAGCGAGTTGAAATGATAAATAGTGATGTTGTTTTGGATATATACGATGAGAAGTTTTCATATAAACTTGGTAAAAGAATATTAAAAGGCTGTGATATTGTCTTTGATGCACTGGATAATATACCTGGTAGACTTGAACTTTCCAAAGTATGTGATGAATGTAATATTCCTCTTGTACATGGAGCAATCGATGGATGGTTTGGACAAGTCAGTGTTGTTACAAATTATTCTCATATGATAGAATATTTATATAAAAAAGATACTTATGAAGAGAGCGGGTTGGGAAATCCTTCTTTTACACCGGCGGTTGTTGCAGGAATTCAAGTTAGTGAAGGAATTAAATATCTCTTAAAAAAAGGCAGTTATCTTGAAAATCAGGTCTTGTTTATCGATTTATTCAACAATATGTATGAAAATATTGAGATATAATATAAAAATACTGTTATATCTTTGATAAAAGTGTTTACACTTAACTATAAATGATATAAAATATTATACTGTAGAAAAGAGAATTAGGAGGAAAGAAATGAGTTATAAATTATTGAACAAAGAGAACAATAAAGTAAAAATTGAAGTTGTTTTAAGTAAAGAGGAATTTGGTAAATACGTAGAACAAACTTATAAAAAAACTAGAGGACGTTTTAATATCCAAGGATTTAGAAAAGGAAAAGCACCTCGTAAAATAATTGAAATGCAATACGGAGAGGGCGCTTTTTATGACGATGCTTTAAATGAATTATTGCCGGTAGAATATGGTAAAGCAGTAGAAGAATTAAATATTTTACCAGTCAGCAGACCGGATATCGATGTTCTTGAGATTGGAAAAGATGTTGATTTGAAATTCACAGCTGAAATTGAAGTAAAACCTGAAATTGAAGTTGGTGAATATAAAGGATTAGAGGTTAAAAAACCTGATACTGAAGTAAAAGATGAAGATTTAGAAACAGAACTTCAAAAAACGGCTGAAATGAATGCAAGAATGGTGGTAGTTGAAGATAGAGCAATCGAGAATGGCGATATCGCGACTATTGATTATAAGGGATCTGTCGATGGAGTGGAATTTGAAGGCGGAGCTGCTGAAAACCATAACTTGACCATTGGTAGCAATGAGTTCATTCCAGGGTTTGAAGAGCAATTGATCGGTGCTAAGCTTGGTGATGAGATGAAAGTGAATGTAACTTTTCCTGAAGAATATCAATCTGAAGATTTAGCTGGAAAAGAAGCTGTTTTCGAAGTTAAGGTTAATGAAATCAAAGTTAAAGAACTACCAGAGATTGATGATGAATTTGCTATAGAAACTTCTGAATTCGATTCTTTAGAAGAGTTGAAAGAATCAACAAAAAAGAATTTAGAAGAGCAAAACAGTAAAAGTGCAGAAAACTTCATTAGAAATACTGTGGTAGATAAAGCTGTTGAAAATACTGAAGTGGAAATTCCAAACGGCATGGTTGAATCTGAATTGGATTTCATGCTTAAAGATATGGAACATCAGTTGTCATATTCAGGTATCAACATGGAGCAATATTTATCATTTACAGGATCAACAATGGAAGATATAAAAGAGCAGATGAAAGAAGATGCTATAAAAAGAGTTAAAACTCAATTAGTTCTTGAAAAAATCGGTGAAGTTGAAGCTGTTGAAGTGAGTGAAGATGATGTAAAAGCAGAATTGAACGTTATCGTGAAAGCGCAAAATTCTACTTTAGAAGAAGTTGAAAAGATTTATTCTAGAGACGATTATTCTTATTTGAAAGATACATTAAAGACTAGAAAAGTTATTGATTTATTAGTGGAAAATGCAAAAATTGTTGAGTAGGAGGCATATATGAGTTTAGTCCCAGTCGTTGTAGAACAGACAAACCGTGGTGAGAGGTCTTATGATATTTTTTCTAGACTTTTAAAGGATAGAATTATTATCATAGGTGAAGAAATCAATGAAGTAACAGCTAGTTTGGTCGTGGCACAATTATTATTCTTGGAAAGCGACGATCCTGATAAAGACGTCAGCATATATATCAATAGCCCGGGTGGTTCGATTACTGCCGGAATGGCTATATATGATACAATGAACTATATCAAGCCTGATGTTTCTACTATATGTATAGGTATGGCTGCAAGCATGGGAGCTTTCTTGCTGGCTGCTGGTGAAAAAGGAAAAAGATTTTCTTTGCCTAATTCAGAAATCATGATTCATCAACCACTTGGTGGAACACAAGGTCAAGCTGAAGATATTAAAATACAAGCAGATAGAATTTTGAAAACAAGACAGAAACTTAATGAGATATTAAGCGAAAAAACGGGAATGCCTTTAGAGCAAATTGGTAAAGATACAGACCGGGATAAATTTATGACTCCTGAGGAAGCTCTAAAATACGGGTTGATTGACAAAGTAATTACGGATAGGAAATAGGAAGGAGCAAGGAATGACAAAAATTGAAGATAAGCATAAATTGAGATGTTCATTTTGCGGCAAATCACAAGAACAAGTTAAAAGATTGATTGCAGGTCCAGACGTTTATATCTGCGATGAATGTGTTCATTTATGTATGGAAATCATTTCAGAAGATGAAGTTGAGGATATTGAAGTAAATTTAGAGAATCTTCCAAAGCCGAAGGAAATTAGCGACATTTTGAATCAGTACGTTATTGGACAGGAATATGCAAAAAAAGCTTTATCTGTTGCAGTGTATAATCACTATAAACGTATTAATACAAAACATACTGATGATGTCGACATTCAAAAGAGCAATGTGCTTTTATTAGGACCGACAGGTTCTGGTAAAACATTACTTGCACAAACATTGGCAAAAATTTTAAAAGTTCCATTTGCTATTGCAGATGCGACTTCTTTAACAGAAGCTGGCTATGTAGGGGAAGATGTCGAAAATATAATATTAAAACTTGTTCAAGCTGCTGATTACGATATAGAAAAAGCACAATACGGCATTATCTATATAGACGAGATTGATAAAATCTCAAGAAAATCAGAAAACCCTTCTATTACTAGAGATGTCAGTGGTGAAGGTGTTCAGCAGGCCTTGCTTAAAATTATTGAAGGTACTGTTGCATCAGTTC
>JAYENG010000012.1:0-4419 GCA_034721975.1 Bacillota bacterium | reverse complement strand
GTTGATTACTAAGAATAGTCTGTTGTCCATAGTAGATTAGCGGTTGGCACTTAGCAGGAATGTTTCCTACATTTTCAAGTTCAGCAATTAAATTGAGCGGACGTATGTGATGATATAGTTAATGAGGTCTTAAAAAGTTGTAATAGGTCACCCATAAGCTGATGCCTAGATGAGCTCCATCATCATTGTTATAACCGTTGTAACCCTATATAAGGATTGTCGATAGTTGGAATGACACGGCTAATAATTTTTCATTGTGGGGGAGAACAATATGGTCTATTATAGAGTGTACCATGCAATAAGGATTTATTAATAGGCGAATGAAATTATAAGACAAACAGGATTAGGAAGAGTATTTCAAGCTTTCAAATTCCTTTGTTTGTGATAATAAGGATTGTGATATGTGTAAAAAAAATGTTTAAGCCCAAGATGTTGATGTTGTTTTCATGGATAGTACTAGGAGCTCCACTTTTGGTGTTTGTTCTATGGTTTGAGATCAAGTTCCAAATTACGCACTTGATTTTGATATGTTCAGCAAGAAAAAAGATAACGATTATGTTATCTTTTTTCTTGCTGAAATGAAAACTATGTATTATGCTATAATGAGTTTATTAAAGGAGGCAATGGTATGCGCTGGTTTGAAATGAAAATTTCCACTTCACATATGTCTGTAGAAGCAGTTGCAAACATGCTTTATCAGTTTGATATAAATGGTGTAGTGATAGAAGATCCTGAAGATCCGATTTATCAAGATACAGAGAATGGAGATTGGGATTATATCGATATAGAGGATGTATTACCGAAAGAATCAAGCCCTGTAGTCAAGGGATATGTCAACGACATAGGCAATTATGAAGAAATGATTAATTATCTAATCAATGAGATGATGAGAATCAAAGATTCGGGTCTGGATATCGGTGAATATAAAATAGAGATAAACGAACTTGATGATCAAGATTGGGCTAATGAATGGAAAAAATACTATAAACCATTTGAAGTCGGGAATAAATTATATATTGTTCCATCGTGGGAAGATGTCAAAACTTTAGAGGGCAGAGTAAATGTTCTAATGAATCCTGGTGGAGCGTTTGGTTCGGGAACACATGAAACTACCTTCACCTGCATGGAAGCATTGGAAAAACATGTGGGAAGTGATTTTCTTGTTTATGACATCGGATGTGGAAGTGGGATATTGTCTATAGCCGCTGCAAAATTAGGGGCTAAAAAGGTTGTAGGAGTTGATTATTCAGATGTCGCTTGTGTTACAGCGGTTGAGAATGCTCAAATGAACGATGTTGCAGAAAAAGTGGAAATAATTCATGGAAATCTGACTGATGACATTACAGGAAAAGCAGATGTTTTGATTGCCAATATCGTCGCTGATGTCATCATCGAGCTAAGCGAGACCATAGGTGATTATATAACGGATGATGGAGTATTCATTTCTTCTGGAATCATAGACATTAAATATCCGGATGTAGTCAAGGCTCTTGAAAAGAATAATTTTGAGATTGTCGAAACCATAAGTAAAGGCGAATGGTATACGATTGTTTCTAAAAAGAGGTAAATATGAATAGATTTTTTGCTGATGAGAAAATGGACAATAGTTTTTTTATAACCGATAAAGTACAGATCAATCACGTGAAAAAAGTTATGAGATTGAACATTGGTGAATTAGTTGAAATAGTATACTCGGAAAAAGAGTATATTTGCAAGATAGCCGACATAAACGAAAGAGTGAAAGTGGAAATAGTTGAAGAAGTTGATATTTCAAGAGAGTCACATTTAACTATCACATTGTTTCAGGGTCTTCCTAAAGCTGATAAAATGGAGCTCATCATCCAAAAGACCACAGAGCTTGGTATTGATCGAATAGTTCCTGTAAACTCTTCAAGAGCTATTATGAAGGTTAAAAAGGATAGTAAAATAGATCGCTGGGAAAAAATTGCATTTGCCGCAAGCAAACAGTCGAAAAGAAATAGAGTTCCTGTTATAGAAAAACCGATAGATATCGAGAAACTCTTGGAAGAATATATTGATGAACTGGATGTGTTGTTGATCCCTTATGAAAACAATGATGAAAAAGGATTGATGACTATATTGGATGAATTTAAAGAAAAGAAAAACATAGGCATATTCATCGGGCCGGAAGGCGGCATAGATGATAGCGATTTAAAATGTTTAGAATCTGATAAAACAAAAATTATCAGTTTGGGTAATAGAATACTGAGGACAGAAACAGCTGCAATCATGTCTGTAGGTATTATACAATTCTATTTAGGAGATTTAGGTGATTAAATGATAAGAGTAGCTTTTCATACCCTAGGGTGTAAAGTCAATCAATACGAAACTGAAGCTATGATTGAACAATTTATAAAAAATGGGTATGAAATTGTAAATTTCAAAGAACATTCTGATATATATATAGTCAATACATGCACAGTTACGAGTCTTAGCGATAAAAAATCAAGACAGATGATAAGAAGAGGAAAGAGAATAAACCCCGATGCTTTAGTTGTCGCAGTGGGATGTTATGCTCAAATCGCGCCGGAAGAGCTGGCGAAGATAGAAGATATCGATATAATCATCGGTAATATCGATAAAAATAAAATCGTGGAAATAGTTCAGGAACATCCAAAACTGAAAGATAGGTTACATGTTTATGATATATATGGATTAAAAGTATATGAAGAAATGTCAGTCGACAATGTTTATGACAAAATCAGAGCGTTTATTAAAATACAGGATGGGTGTAATCAATATTGTTCTTATTGTATCATCCCGTATGCTAGAGGGAACATCAGATCTAGGGATAAAGACAACGTCTATAGAGAAGTGAAGAAGTTGGCTGATAAAGGATATAAAGAAGTTGTTTTAACTGGAATTCATATTGCCAGTTACGGAAAAGATATAAAAGATATCGGGCTCTTTGATCTCATTGAATATATTCACGATATAGATGGAATCGAGAGAATCAGAATCGGTTCTTTGGAACAAAATATTATCGATGAGAAATTTATTGCAATAGCAAATGATATTCCAAAATTATGTCCTCATTTTCATTTGTCGTTGCAAAGTGGTTCAACTACTGTTTTAAAAAGGATGAATAGAAAATATACTGCTGATGAATTCAAGGATAAAACAAAAATCATTCGAAAGATATTTCCGAAAGCGAGCATCACCACTGATATCATAGTTGGTTTTCCCGGTGAAACAGAAACTGAATTCAAGGAAACTTTAGATTTTGTAAATGAAATCGAATTCAGCGATGTTCATGTTTTTAAATATTCAAAACGAGAAGGAACCAAGGCTGCCGTGATGGATAATCAAGTAGATAAAAATATCAAGCAAAAAAGAAGTGAAATACTTATTCATGAAACAGAAGAAATCAGGAATAAATATCATAAACAATTCATCAATAAAAAAATCAAGGTTTTGTTTGAGATGAAAAATGATGAATTCTGGATTGGACACACTTCTGAATATATTAAAGTTAAGACGAAAAGTGAAGATGATTTAACCAATGAAATCAAGATAGTAAATCTCGTCGATATTCAAGATGAGTATATGATAGGAAATATTATTTGAAAGGAGGGACGTAATGGATAATTGTATTTTTTGTAAAATTGTTAGTGGAGAGATTCCTTCTAAATTTGTATATGAGGATGATCTGATGGTTGCATTCAACGATTTAAACCCTCAGGCACCGACTCATGTATTATTTGTTCCAAAAAAACATGTAAATTCACTTGATACTGCAAGTGATGAAGATTTTGAAACTTTCGGGAAAATATTTAAAGCTATTAGAGAATATGCAAAAAAAGAAGGGTTTTCAAAAGATGGGTACCGTATTGTAAACAATGTGAACAAAATGGGAGGGCAAGATGTATATCATATTCACTTCCATTTAATTGCCGGGCGTCAAATGCAATGGCCTCCTGGTTAAAAAGCATTGATTTTTTTTACGAATTATATTATACTTATTGAGTATTCTGTTAGATTCCTCTATAAGTTAGTCAGAATGCGAGTATAAAACCGGGGGGAGGGAATATGGATGTCAGGGATAATGATAAAGCCTAATGAATCTATAGATAGCGCTTTGAAGAGATTTAAAAGAGAAACTTCTCGTTCTGGTGTTATGGCAGAAATTAAAAAAAGAAAGCATTACGAAAAACCTAGTGTTAAGAAAAAATTGAAATCAGAAGCTGCAAGGAAAAAGAATAAAAAGAAATCTTACTAAGGAGATGTTTTTTTAGTGCCTATTAATGAACAATTAATGGAAGATTTAAAAAAGGCAATGAAAGAAAAAAATCTTGTAAGAAAATCAACAATAATAATGTTGAGAGCTGCTATTAAACAAATTGAAGTAGATACAAGAGTAGAACAAACTGATATACAAATAGTCGAAATAATACAAAA
>JAYENG010000011.1:0-4448 GCA_034721975.1 Bacillota bacterium | reverse complement strand
TTTTGATAAAAAACATAGAATATTTATTATTGCGGATGGAATGGGAGGGCACAACGCCGGCGAAGTTGCGAGTAAGATGGCAATAGAGTCCTTTGTTGATTTTCTAATGTCAATCGATGAATTCAGTGCTATGGAAATGTTGAATGCAATTTCTAGTTGCAATAATGTTGTCTATGAGGCGTCTTTGAATAATAATGATTATAATGGAATGGGCACCACTTTTACAGCGGCATATATAGATACTGATTTAGTGAGCATTATACACATTGGAGATACTAGGGCATATAAGATTACAGAAACCGATATAGTACAGATTACTGAAGATCATACTCTAGTTGAACAATTACACAAAAGTGGAGGAATAACAAAAGATGAACTTTTGAACCACCCGAAGAATCATATTTTAACTAAAGCTCTGGGAACAAAAGATACGATTGTTCCTACAATATATTCTGAAAAATTTGAGCAAGGGGATTACCTTGTCATGACGAGTGATGGTGCGACTGATTTAATTAATGATGTTGAGTTGAAAAAAATTGTCGATTCAAATCAACAACCAGAAAATATTGTGAAAAAACTTATAGAAGCAGCAAATTATAAAGGTGGAAAAGACAACATAAGTATTATCTGTGTAAAATTTGATGGGGAAAGGGAGTTAGAAAGATGATTGGTAAATTTCTCAGTCAACGATACGAGCTTATTGAAAAAGTGGGAGAAGGTGGTATGGGTGATGTTTATAAAGCTAAATGTCATGTTTTACAACGATTTGTTGCCGTTAAAATATTAAAAAGCCAGTTTAATGATGATGAAGAGTTCATCACAAAATTCGATCAAGAATCAAAAGCGGCTGCACAACTTAATCATCCGAATATTGTCAATATATTTGATGTTGGAAATGAAGGAGATACTCGTTATATTGTAATGGAATATATTGATGGGATGACACTGAAAAAATATATTCGAAAGAAAAACGAACCACTAGATGAGAATGAAATCATTAAATTCAGCATGCAGATAGCAAGCGCTTTGGATCATGCTCACAAAAATAATATTATTCATAGAGATATTAAACCGCAAAATATTATGATAACTGGAAACGGTGTTGTTAAAGTTGCTGATTTTGGTATTGCAAAGGCAATTTCTTCTTCAACTATTGTTCATACAAAAGAATTATTGGGGAGCGTTCACTATTCGTCCCCTGAACAAACAAGAGGTTCATTCATCGACAATCGTTCAGATATTTATTCTCTAGGAATTGTGATGTATGAAATGGCTACGGGTAGACTGCCGTTTGAAGGAGATTCTGCGATTTCGGTTGCCCTTAAGCATCTGAAAGAACACATGCTGGATCCTAGTAAGATCAATGCTGATTTATCCGGTGGTCTAGAGGGTATCATTATTAAGGCGTTGAAGAAAAATCCTGATAATCGGTATCAGAACATCAATGAATTGATGATAGATATGAACAGTTTAAAAAATAATCCAGATGAGACTTTTATATATTCAAACGATGATGATTTAGAAAATCCGACAATGATGTTACCAAATTTCGAGGTGTTAGGCAAAATGAATAAAAAGGTAAAAAACGCAAAGAAAAAAAAGACGAAGAAAAAACCGAAAAAGGAGAATTCTTTATCTATGTTGACAATGATATTATTGGCATTTGTAGTTTCGGTTGTTATTTTTGGAATTATAGGTTTTTCGATTTTTCAAGATAAATTTTCAGTTAAAGAAGTAGAAGTGCCTAATATTGTGAATGTTTCATTTGATGATGCGAAAGAATTACTCAATGAAAATGGTCTTTATATTGAAGAAGAGAGCTATAGATATAGCAATGTTATTGAAAGAGGATGGATAATAGAGCAATCTGAAGAACCTGGAACTATATTAAAAGAAGGTTTTACAATCAAGGTTGTTATTAGCAAAGGCAAAAATTATGTTCAAGTTCCTAATCTTTTACAAAAAGAAATCAGTGAAGCAAGAATTGTTTTGGAAAATAAAGAATTGGTTATCGGTGATGTTGAATATATGGTAAATGATCTTCCTAAGGGATATATAATAAGCCAGATGCCTGAAGCGGGAACTGAGATTGAAATAGGAGAGTTTATAAATTTAGTTGTATCTCAAGGTACTTCTCAGCAAGAGTATATTATGCCGACCATAACTGGGTTGACGTATGATGAAGCTTTATCCAGATTTGAAGGAAAAGATATATCACTGAATTTAACCGAGTATGTGTATTCTGATTATGAGGAAGACTTGATTGCATCGCAGAGCATTCCTCAAGGAACCATAATTTATCCTGGTACTACGGTCGATGTTACAAGAAGCTTAGGAATGCCGCCAGAAAAAATGGTGACTGTACCATTTAAATTTTACACCAACACTTTTATAAATGATGTTGAGAAAGTTAAAATAGAGATTGTTAAAGAGGGAATTACAACTATCGTTTATGAAGCTGAACACGCTAAAAGTGAAGAAAGTTTTATTGTTGAACTGACATCTAGTGGTGAAGTAACTTTAAATATATATTATGATGGTGTTTTTTATAGATCGATTCAAGGGAATTTCGTAGAATGAAATTAGATGGAATAATTATTAAGGGAATCGGTGGCTTTTATTATGTAGATGTAAACAAAAAAATATACGAGTGTCGTGCAAGAGGGCTATTTAGAAATAAAAAGATAAAACCGTTGGTTGGGGATTATGCAACAATTGAAGTTATATCTGAAAAGGATGCTCAAGGATACATAGTTGAAATCAAAGAAAGACATGTCGAGCTTATAAGACCGAATGTTGCAAATGTAGAGCAGGTTATTATTACAATGGCGGTCAAAAAACCAAGTCCAAATTATATCTTGCTTGACAAGCTTATTATATTAGCTGAAAGTAACAGTTTGGAACCGATAATATGCTTTAATAAAATTGAACTTATCGAGAAAGAAGAAATAATCAAGATCAGCGATATTTATAAAGAAGCTGGGTATACAGTTGTATTGACAAGCGTGAAGGAAAATAGCGGCATTGAAAAGCTTAAATTTGTTATGAAAGACCATATAAATGTTTTCGCCGGACCATCTGGTGTCGGTAAATCTTCTCTTACTAATTTATTGCAACCTGGACTTGAATTAAAGGTAGGGGAAATAAGCGAGAAAATCAGCAGAGGAAAGCATACTACCAGGCATTCGGAATTGATTGAACTCGATTTCGGAGGATTTGTTTTGGATACGCCGGGATTTACTTCGCTGGATCTATCAATGATAAATGCAGAAAATTTAGCATTATATTATAGAGAATTCAATGATTTAGATGAATCATGTAAATTTACGGATTGTAGACATATAAATGAGCCGGGATGCGCAGTTTTAAAAAAAGTTGAAAATTCGACTATAAGCAAAAAAAGATATGATTCGTATTTATATATTTATAAAGAAATATCAAGTAGAAAGGAAAGATATTGATGATTAAAATTGCTCCGTCTATTTTATCAGCCGATTTCAGCATACTCGGCGAAGAAATCAAAGCAATAGAAAATGCAAAAGCAGATTGGGTTCATATAGATGTAATGGATGGCCATTTTGTGCCGAATATTTCATTTGGTGAACCGATAGTAAAAAGTATTAGAAAAATTACCGATATGCCGTTTGATGTTCATTTAATGATTGAAAATGCAGATAGTTTTATTAATGATTTTGCTTCTGCAGGTGCAGATTACATCACTATTCATCAAGAAGCAGGCAACCATATCGACAGAAGTATTCAGCTAATAAAATCATTAGGAATAAAAGCTGGGATTTCGCTTAATCCAGCGACACCTGTGAATTCAATAGAGCATTTGTTACCTGAACTTGATTTGATTTTAATCATGTCGGTAAATCCCGGTTTTGGAGGACAGAAATTTATTCCATATACTTTGGATAAAATCTGTTTACTGAAAGAGTTAAGGGAAATGAACGACTATAATTATTTGATTGAAGTAGATGGTGGAGTAAATACAGAGAATAATCAAGTGATTATTGATGCCGGTGCAGATGTTCTTGTAGCTGGTTCGGCTGTTTTCAAGTCGGAAAAATATGAAAAGACCATTGAAGAATTAAGGGGATTGTAATGAATATATTGGTACTGGGCAGTGGAAATGTTGATGATTACAATCAAATCAAAAAAAAAATATTGAATGTTTATGATTATATCATTTCTGTTGATGGTGGGGCGAAGCATCTTGAGCCTCTTGGTTTAAAGCCGAACCTATTGATAGGAGATTTCGATTCGATTGATTTAGAATTATTGAATAAATATAAAAAGGATGCAAAAATCGATTCGTATAATCCAGAAAAAGACGAGACGGATTCTGAATTGGCTTTTGTAAAAGTTGAAGAACTAAAGCCTGAAATAGTTCATGTTGTTGGATTCTTGGGCGGCAGAATGGATCATACACTGAACAATGTTCT
>JAYENG010000010.1:0-4465 GCA_034721975.1 Bacillota bacterium | reverse complement strand
ATTATCTGAAAACGATCTTGCTTACAAGGCGAGCATGAGCATAAATTTCTGTACATCATGCAAAGTTGGTTTAGCTAATGAAGAAGTGGTGAACGGCGTTTGTGAGAGATGTGGAAGTCAAGTAATCAGAAAAGAAAAAGAGCAGTGGATGCTAAAAATCACTGAATATGCCGAGAGATTGATTGATGACCTAGACACAGTCGATTATATCGAAAGAGTAAAAATTCAACAAAAAAATTGGATTGGAAAATCATATGGTGCGGAAATCAATTTTTCTATTGTAGATACAGATGAAAAATTATCAGTATATACAACCCGCCCGGATACAATTTACGGGGCTACATATATGGTGATTTCACCAGAACATCCTATGCTTGAAACGCTTTATGACAGGATTGAAAATATCGAAAAAATTCATGATTACCAAGTTGAAGCAAAGAAAAAATCTGATTTTGAGAGAACAGAGTTGAATAAAGATAAAACTGGAATCAAGATTGAAGGTTTGATGGCTTTCAATCCTATATCTAAAAAAGAAATACCTGTTTATGTTTCTGACTATGTAATGATGAGTTATGGAACAGGTGCCATTATGGCTGTACCGGGGCACGACCAAAGAGACTATGATTTTGCAAAAGAGTTCGATTTGGAAATCATCGAGGTTATTTCTGGAGGGGACATATCTGTAGAATCATATTCCGGAGATGGAATTTTAGTAAATTCAGAGTTGATCAACGGTATGAATGTTAAAGAAGCTAAAGAAAAAATGATTCAGTTTATAGAAGAGAATGATTTTGGGAATAGAAAGACGAATTATAAACTTAGAGACTGGGTATTCTCAAGACAAAGATATTGGGGAGAACCAATTCCAATCGTTCATTGTGAAAAGTGTGGAATGGTGGCATTGAATGAAAAAGAATTACCACTTATTCTTCCAGAAGTGGAAAGCTATGAACCTACAGAAGACGGTTCAAGCCCACTTGCAAAAATAGACGAGTGGGTGAACACTACTTGTCCGAAGTGTGGAGGACCTGCTAGAAGAGAAACTGATACTATGCCGCAATGGGCAGGATCTAGTTGGTATTTCTTGAGATATACAGATCCACATAACAATGAAGAATTAGCCAGTAAAGAAAACCTTGAATATTGGACTCCGATAGATTGGTATAACGGCGGAATGGAACATACGACTCTTCATTTATTATATTCTAGATTTTGGCATAAGTTTCTATTCGACATCGGGGTTGTTCCTACTTCAGAGCCTTATAGCAAAAGAACTTCACATGGCATGATACTCGGTGAAAACGGCGAAAAAATGTCGAAATCAAGAGGGAACATAGTCAATCCAGATGAAATTGTAGATAATTACGGTGCTGATACTTTACGCCTTTACGAGATGTTCATCGGTGACTTTGAAAAATCAGTATCTTGGATCGAAAATGGAGTAAAAGGCGCCAAGAGATTTTTGGATAGAGTTTGGAATTTATCTCAAAGAGTAGTCAGCGGTGATGATTATAATAAAGACTCAGAAGTTTTGGTGCATCAAACTATTAAAAAAGTTACTCATGATTATGAAAATCTCAAAGCGAATACCGGCATTGCCCAAATGATGACTTTAGTTAACGAATATTATAAAGCAGATACAATTACTGCTGAGAACTTCAAAGTTTTACTTGTATTGTTAAATCCAGTTGCCCCGCATATCACTGAAGAATTATGGGAGCGAAAGGGGTATGATGATGATATAAGTTCTCAAAAATGGCCTGTTTATGACGAAGAAAAGACTAAAGAGGATATTGTTGAATTAGCGGTTCAGATCAACGGTAAAGTAAGATACAAAATTTCTGTCGACAGACAAGCTACAAAAGAAGAAATAGAAAAAATCGCAAGAGAGCATGAGCGCCTTGATGAATTAATCGAAGGAAAACAAATTGTCAAAGTAGTTGTTATTCCGAATCGTTTGGTCAACATCGTGGTTAAATAATTGTAGGAGTGGAAATATGCCTAAAAAAATCAATCCGATTATTGAAAAATTTATTCCTTTAGTCAGTGTTTTAGCACAGACATTTGGCGGTAATTGTGAAGTTGTACTTCATGATTTTTCTGATTTGGAACATTCTATCGTAACTATTGAAAATGGTCATGTAACTGGAAGAAACGACGGCTCTTCTATGACAGAGATATCTTATAATAAAGTTGTTGAAGGGAATGTCGATAAAGACATTGTGAATTATACTGGAAAGAGTAAAGATGGCCGGGTTATAAAATCATCGACCACTTTCATCAGAGATGATGACAATGAAGTGATAGGTTGTTTTTGCATCAATTTTGATATTACAGATTTGATGGCGGCAAAAAAAGCGTTTAATGATATAATCAAAATTGAGAGCGATCTTGTCATTGCAAAAAATGCGAATGATGAAGATAATAAAGTGAGTGGTGTTTTAAGTCAACTTGTCAATCAAGCAGTCAAGGAATATGAAAAGCCGATTATCTACATGTCGAAAGATGAAAAAGTGGCGGTCGTTAAAAAGCTCGATACACAAGGAACTTTCCTGATCAAGGGAGCAATTGATTATGTTGCAGATGTTCTTTGTGTTTCAAGATATACAATCTATAATTATTTAGATGAAATTAGATAGGAGTGATATTATGTCATTAAAAGTTGTACACACTGATGATGCACCAAAAGCTGTAGGACCTTATTCTCAAGCTATTAAAGCGGGCAATTTTGTTTATGTTTCGGGTCAATTGCCGATAGATCCTAAAGTGGGAAAAGTTGTTGAAGGCGGAATTCAAGCTGAGACGAGACAGTCGTTGTTAAATGCAAAGGAAATATTGAAATCTGAAGGATATGATTTTACAGATGTCGTTAAAACAACTGTTTTTCTAGACAAGATTTCAGACTTTGCTGCAATGAATGAAATTTATGCTGAATTTTTCAGTGAGCATAAACCTGCCAGAGCTGCTTTTGAAGTGGCGGCATTGCCATTTGGAGTAAATGTAGAAATTCAAATGGTAGCATATAAAGAATAATGAATTGATGAACTGAAGCCTAGCGATTGGATTCTCTTGACAGAGGAACTGGTTGCTAGGTTTTTTTTATGAAATAATTATTGAAAATATTTATAGATATATGAATAATTAAAATAAATATTATAGATATTGACAAATAATGAAGCTTAAATCAATAATATCGATCAAATGTAAGCATTTCTTTTAAAAAGCATCTATTCTTTTTTATGCTAAACTTTCAAATCAGGATACGTTTGATTTGGGTAACATAATTTGGGTATGATTTAATTATGGTTATAAGGGTGTTTTGTAATATACAAAGGAGTATATTATGAAAAAAAGAGTACGTATTTTTATGTTTTTACTTATTTTGATTTT
This sequence comes from Bacillota bacterium, assembly GCA_034721975.1. GTDB lineage: Bacteria > Bacillota > Clostridia > Peptostreptococcales > Acidaminobacteraceae > DAOURC01. Next base: position 1,075 of record JAYENG010000010.1, on the reverse strand, counting down.
AGCTGCTCAACCAGTACTCGCAACTCAAGATGTTACTGGAAATGGGGCTCCAAGTGGTGCACACTTTAATTTGAACATTATCGGTGTGAATGCTAAGGAAAACATGCCTGATAATGCAGCAGGCCATGTAATTTTCGTGCCACTTGAAGGTAAGACTAAAATAATGCTTTTTGAGGGTGACTTTGCTGTTCTGGATAAGAATGGAACGGATAAAGACGGCGCTGCTTTCCAATTGCCAAAACCGGGAATCGATCCATATCTCATAGGAGGAGATATGACTGACGTAGATACCGTGACAGACTATTCTGTATTTGTAAGATCTCTAGGAAAACCTGGCGGTTGGGCAACTATTACTACATGTGCAGATCTAATGGACTCTAGTTTTGCAGGATTGCTTTCAGGGAAATTTAAAAGTGTTCTTAACAGAGCAGGTGAGTACGGCGGTTATGCTTCTGTTGAGCAAGTGGGACAAGAAATCACTATGAGACCAAAAGGCAAGTCTACATTCACTAATGTTACAGCTGAACTTTTGACTATTGTCTTTAAGGTAGAAGTAGAGTTAGAGGATGAATCTGTAATTGTTGAATATGTGCGTGTGCCTATTTTCGACGATATAATCGATGGCGAGTATTGGGAATACGGCAATAACGGTTTGAAGCTTCTTCAGGTGCGTTTCTACCCTGTAGGAACTGATGTTACGTATGCTGATGCGGATGCAGTTCTTAAATAAAAAGAGTCATGAATGAATTCAATGATATAAAGAAATTTGAATTTATATGGAGGGAGCAATTTTTGAAGAGAAGTTTAGTTAGATATTACAGAATACCCGTATAGTGTTTTTATTCACAGAAGCGGTAGAATGATGTGAAAACCCCAAGTAAGTTAAATGCTCGGGGTTTTTTCTTTTAAGGCCTATAAGGATGTTTTTCATCTTCGCAAGGAATTGTATCGAAAGATTTTTGATCGTAAAATCTATTCTTTATTTGTTGAATGCGAGGACAATTTTTTACACCGAGACTGCCGTGTTCAATCAAATCATAAAGATAACCTTGTTGTCTGGCTAGCTTGACACATC
>JAYENG010000009.1:0-4486 GCA_034721975.1 Bacillota bacterium | reverse complement strand
ATAAAGAGTGTGATTTATTAAAGGCGAGGAGAGATAAATTTGAAAATAATCCATACAGCCGATTGGCATATAGGAAAATTGGTTCATGGTCTACATATGACAGAAGATCAAGAATATTTATTGAAGCAGTTCGTCCGATTGGTGGATGATGAAAAACCCGATGTTGTAATCATTGCAGGTGATATTTACGATAGAACTGTTCCTCCGGTAGAAGCGGTTGAATTGATGGATAGAATTCTGACGGAAATTCTTATCGATTGCAAAACTAAAGTCATTATGATCACAGGGAATCACGATAGTTCCGACAGGGTCGGGTTTGCAAACCGAATTCTTAAGAATCACGGACTATATATAAGAACGAACTTGGAAAAAAGTATTGATCCGATAGTTATAGGTGATGAATTCGGAACTGTAAATTTTTATCCGATTCCTTTCATCGAGCCCATCAGAGCGAGAAAATTATATGATGATGACAACATTAAAACTTATGACGATTCAATGAAGGCGATTATGAAAGAAATAGATGAAACAATCGACAAATCTGAAAGAAACGTTTGTATAACTCATGGATTTGTCATAGGAACTGAAAACTTGGAAACAAGTGAATCAGAAAGACCATTAACTGTAGGCGGGTCGGATTATGTAAGTGCCGACTATTTTGATGATTTTGATTATGTCGCACTGGGGCATCTTCATGGGCCTCAAAAAGTAAAAAGTGAAAAAATCAGATATTCAGGATCGTTGATGAAGTATTCTTTTTCTGAGGCGCTTCAAAATAAATCGATAGCAATTATAAATATGGATGAAAACGGTGAAACGACAATAGAAAAAAAGGTTTTAAATCCTATTAGAGATATGAGAATCATCAAGGGAAATTTAAATGATCTTATCGATGAGGAAGTTTACTCTCTCGGCAATACCGATGACTATATCATGGCTGTAATCACAGATGAAGGAGAACTTGTAGATCCGATATCGAAATTAAGGACTGTATATCCGAACATATTGAAATTGTCGCGTGAATCAAAGGAATCTTTGGATAATGACAATAAAACATCTGCGAGCGGTGATTTTTTGAAGAAAAGCCCTGATGAATTATTCGACGAGTTTTATACGAACACAGGCAGCAATGAATATACAAAAGAAAAAAGGGAAATTGTTGAAAACGTGGTAGATGAAATCAATTATATCGAGAGGGTGAAGTAGTATGAAACCGTTGAAACTTACAATGAGCGCTTTTGGACCGTATGCTTCTACTGAAATAATCGATTTCACGGAACTTGAAAATCGCAAATTGTTTTTAATCACCGGGCCTACAGGTAGTGGTAAAACCACTGTATTCGATGCTATAAGCATTGCCATGTTCGGAGAAACGAGTGGAAATGTAAGATCGGTCGAGAGTCTGAGAAGTCAATTTGCCGAACCTGAAAAGCTGACAGAGATAAGGCTCGAGTTCAAATTAAAGGAAACAGATTACATCATTCATAGAATTCCAAAACAAATGAAAAAGAAGCTAAGAGGCGATGGCCTAAGCGAGCAAAAACCAGAAGCCACTTTAACATTCGTTAAAAACGGTGAAGAGAAAATCATAACCGGTATACGGTCGGTCAATGAAAAGATCGAAGAGATAATGGGCATAAATGCAGATCAATTCAGACAGATCATGATGATTCCGCAAGGTGATTTCAGGAAACTGTTGAATGAAGACAGCCAAGAAAGAGAAAAGGTCCTGCAAAAATTATTCGACACTAAAATATACAACAAAGTTCAATATAGTCTAGACAACAAAGCAAAAGAGATATATGGAAGCATCAAAGACAATGAAAAGATCAGAGAGCACGATGTTTCGAGGCTTGAATACGACAAGGGGGAAAAGCTTGATTTTCTTGTCAATTCGGAAGATTTGAATATTCCTCAAATAATTAAACATCTAGAGGAACAAACAAATGATGATTATGTGAATATTGAAATTTTCAAAAAGCAGATTGATAAATTCAATTTGAATATTGAGGATTTAATAAATAAATCAAATGTTGCAAACAACAACAACAAATTGCTAAGTGAAAAAGGTCTTGTAAAAGATGAGATAGGAAAACTGGAGAAGCAAAAATCTCAAATTCTTGAACTAGAAGATAAGGTAGAAAAGATTGGAAAGGCCGAAATTCTAATAGAGAGTGAAGAAAATTTTAAAAAGCGCGAAATGGAATTTGATGAAAATAATAAAGAGGTTTTAAAAACAGATAAAGAGATAAAGAAAAACGATATGGAGTTCTCTATGGTGGAGAAGGAATATTTATTTGAGAACTCAAAGGACAGGCAAAAGGAAAGAGATGAATTATCTAGGGAGATAGAGAGGTTTATTGGTTATCAATCAAAGGTCAAGGAGCTGGATGATCTTAAAGCGTCGATTGATGAGAATGTCAAAAAATCAGATGAGATTATCAATTCGAAGAAAAGCAATGAAAAAACTATAGACGATAACTTAGAGAAGATTATAAACCTGAAAAAATTAAAAGATGAAGCGATGAATGCGGTAATCGATCTAGAGAAATTGAAGAACAACATCGATAAAAGTGAAAATGAAAATATAAAGATAAATGATGCCATCAGGTTATATAAAGAATTGAAGATTTATGAAACAAAGGAAGAAAAAAGTTTAGAAGAATTTAAAAATGATGAAATTCATCTAGAAGAGTTAAAAATCGATTACAAGAGAATGAAGTTGAATTTCATCATGAATCAGGCTGCAATCCTTGCTGAAGATTTGAATGAAGGGGATGCATGTCCTGTTTGTGGGTCGACGAGTCATGTAAGGCTAGCGGAATATACAGATGACGCTGTTTCTGAAGATGAACTAAATAGATCAGAGAGTAAATTTGAAAAGTATAATCTTGTTGTAAATAAAAGCAGGGAAGTTCATGTGAGGGTCAGTGAGGAAAAAAATCAATGCAAGATGAATTATAAAAAAGCAATCGATGATATTGATGTGAGTGGGTCTATTGAAAAAGCAAAAGATTTATTGGTGATAAAAGAAAATGAATTGAGTCAGTACTATAGGCAAAGAGAGAAACTTGTTTCATTGATAGATAAATCTAAAGGGATGGATGGACAAATAAAAGAATTGGAATCGGTGAATGAAAAGAAAGTTGAAGAAAATAAGAATCTTGAAAATTCCTATAAAGCTCTAAATGACGAGCATATTGAAAAAAATACGATATTGAATCGAATCGTCGCTGAAGTTCCCAAGGAGCTTCATGATTATGGCGTGCTTTCCAGTAAAATAAAGAAGAAGGAAATGCAAAGGGAATCAGAGAATAAAAAGATTGAAGAAATAGCAAAGAGTTATAACGATGTAAAGGAAAAAAGAACTGTTCTCAGAACAGGAAAAGAGAATCTTGTTAAAAACAAAACCAGGCTTCAAGAAGCGGTGGATATATCTAAATCGGGTTTTGATAAAAAACTCAAGGAAATGAAATTTATAGATATGGACGAATATTATCTTTACAGGGACAGTATCGATAAACTTGATAGTTATAAGGTGAAAATCGGTGATTTCAACAAGCGTTATAATGAATTGAAGGTAAAGGAATCTGAATTGATATCAAAAACCAAAGATTTGGATGTTGTGGATGTAAACAAATATGCTGTCGAGATAAATGAAATAAAAGAAAAACGCACGGAGGCAACTGAAAAACAAAATGTTCTTAAGAACCGTGTTAATAACAATTTGGAATACAAAACTGAAATTGAATCGATTTCAAAAAAAATAAAAGAAAAAGAAGATCGATACTTGTTGATTGGAGATCTTGCCAAGGTGGCGAAAGGCGACAATCCGTCTAAAATAACCTTTGAGAGATATGTGCTGGCTGCGTTTTTGGAGGATATCATAATCGCCGCAAACCGTAGATTGATAAAGATGACGGGCAATAGATATTATTTATCAAGAACAGATGAACTGGAAAGAAAAAACAAGCAAAGCGGATTGGAATTGAAGGTGTTCGACAACTACTCAGGTAAGTTCAGACACGTAAAAACATTATCTGGAGGCGAGAGCTTCAAAGCTTCATTATCGATGGCGCTGGGGCTTTCTGACGTCGTACAGTCCTATGCAGGTGGAGTGAGGTTGGATACGATGTTTATCGATGAAGGTTTCGGTACACTGGATCCCGAATCATTGGACCATGCCATCGATTGCATGATCGATTTGCAAAATTCAGGTAGGCTGGTCGGCATTATTTCGCATGTGCCTGAATTGAAGGAAAGAATAGATGCCCTGCTTGAAGTGAGAGCTACAACTTCCGGGAGTACAACACAATTTATTGTTTAAGTGAAAAAGCCATGAAATATATTTAATTCATGGCTGAAACAGACTCGTAGTCTGAAAGAAAACTATCTGCTGAGATGTCCGATATAGATCTTTGGCGACTCAGGTAGAAAGATAAGATATCCAGGATTGGAAGATTAAGTTCTTGGCTATATTTTGCAA
>JAYENG010000008.1:0-4536 GCA_034721975.1 Bacillota bacterium | reverse complement strand
AAGGAACAAATGAATATTACATATGGTAAATAATAACCGCCTTTCCCAAATAAACCGAATACTACTTTTTTGACAAAATTTCCAAGTATCCCAACTGAATCTGTGTATAATGAAAGAGCAAAAATAATAGTAAAAGAAATTAACAATACAAGTTCGATTTCATAGATTCTCATATCTTTTTTATTCTCTTTTTTTGTTTTAGTGATTAAAGGCTTTTTAGATTTCCTGCTTCCTTTTTTATCAGCAGTAACGCGTCCCATAAATGCACCCCCATAACTATATAATTATATCATATTAATACAAAAAAAAATGGCAAATGCCATTATGATTCTATATTGAATTCTTTATGAAGACTAATTACAGCTGCATTCGACAATTCACTTTCAACAAGACAACTAATTGTCATATGAGAATCGGATGTTTGTAGTATTTTGATATCGCTGTCTTCCAAAGCTTTTACAATTCTTTTCATGATACCTGAAACTCCATGAATTTTATGTCCAATAATTGTCACTTTACTGCAATTTTCTTTCTTTTTGAAATTGAGATTTAAATTTTTCAATAAATCATCTAACTCTTTGGACACATTGTTTTGAACAACGAAATATTTGTAGTCTTCAAAAAAGTTTATCATATCTATCGATATATTATTTTTATGCAACGCATTCATCAACTCTTGATCTTTAGCAATACTAAATTTATAGTTTATTTTATATTGAATCCATGAATCGTATTTAGTGATTGAAGTAATTATTCTATCCGACTTATATGAATCAATAATCTGTGTCCCTATAGAGTCTTCATGAGTGTTTTTTACAACAACATTTATATGAGAGCGTTTTGCTATGTCGACCGCATTGAAATCAACTATTTTCGCTCCGTGTTTTGCCATTTCATACATTTCATCATATGTCATATTTTCCAATAAAGTTGCATTTTCAACTATTCTTGGATCCGCCGTCATTACACCATCTACATCGGTATATATCTCTACTTTATCAACTTTCAACGCCTCGCCGATCAATGTTGCAGTTGTATCTGATCCACCTCTACCCAAGGTAGTGATGTTGCCGCTGATACTGATTCCTTGAAATCCGGAAATCACTGGAATAATCCCTTTATCAATTATAGCTTCCAAATACTCAGTATTTACACTTAATACCTTTGCATTACCATAATCTTCATTCGTAATAATACCGGCTTGAAAACCAGTTAAAGCAGTAGACTTAATTCCATTACTATTTAAATATGCTGAAATCAACGTTGCAGATATTATTTCTCCGCAACTCATTATTAAATCCAAATCCCTAGTCGAACCTTGATCGTTGATGCTACTATAAAGATTTATCAATGTGTCAGTAGCATACGGAGCACTGTTTCTTCCCATTGCAGATACCACCAATACAGGAATATTTCCATTCTTTATATCTGCCTCAATCAAGTTTTTTATTCTCTCTCTATCTCTATCGCTAGTTACCGATGTACCGCCAAATTTTTTTACAATAAGATTCAAATCATTCACCCCTAAATACCAGTTGAACCAAATCCACCAGAACCCCTCTGTGTATCTTCTAAGATATTTACTTCTACAAGCTGAGCTTGCTCATATTTAGCTATTATCATTTGCGCAATTCTATCACCTGATTTTATCGAGTAAGCTTCATTGCTAAGATTGATAGCCGGTATTTTGATTTCACCTCTATAATCGCTATCAATTGTGCCTACAGCGTTTACAAGGCTTATGCCGTGTTTGATCGACATTCCACTTCTAGGTCTTAATTGAGCTTCATAACCCTCTTTCAGTTCAATGAAGATTCCAGTAGGAATAAGAGTTCTCTCAAGAGGTTTCAATGTTATTGGTTCCTCTAAATAAGCCATTATATCCATACCGGCTGCTCCAACGCTTTTGTACTTAGGCAGTGGATTATCAGATTGGTTTACAATTTTTATCATAGTCATTTTAACCCTCCAATTTTTCAATCATCAAATTATATATTCTATTTATACTTGCTTTATCAATTTTCCCAACAGAACTTACAGATTTCTTATTAACAAAAAACAACTCTATCACTTGAGATACATCTTCAAAAGAAACATTGATTATTTCATCAATTATTTCTTCAACTGTTTTGACTTTTCGTTTGAATAACAATTCTTTTGCCATCATACTCATGAAAGCATCGGAAGTTTCGGTATTCAATACTATGTTACCTATAAGATGTTTCTTCGAATTCTCGAATTCTTCTATCGTAATACCTTTTTCTTTTATTTTCAACAATTCATCGATAACAACTTCAGTTGCCTTAAATAGATTCTTATGACTTAGAGAAAAACCGATAGTTGTATTGCCTGCATTTTCGTAACTGCTGATTTGTGAATAAATTGAATAAACAAGACCTTTCTCTTCCCTAACCTTTTGAAACAATCTAGAACTCATTGTTCCCGCTAAAACATTATTAAAAACATGTGCAGCATAGTTTAAATCGCTATTGGAATCGGGACCCCAGAAGGCTAAATCGATATGTGTTTGTTCAAACTCTTTTTTCTTGAACTTGAAGCCCGTTTGATTTACTATAGGTTTAAAAATTTTAAAATCGTTTTCATTATGATTTTCATACTTTCCAATAGTTTTATCCAATTTTTCCAAAACATCTTCTTGATCAAAATTGCCTGCAACGGATATTATTATGTTTTCATTAGTATAAAATTCTTTCATATACTCAAATATTTCTTCTTGAGTGATTTTTTTTACAGAATTATAAGTACCTAGTATGGGTTGTGTTAAATTTGTTCCCGAGTACATTATTTCTGATAATAAATCATAATTGATATCTTCAGGTGAATCTCCGTATGATTTTATTTCTTCTTTTATCACTGATTTTTCTTTTTTAATGGCATCATTATCAAATAACGGATTCATCAACATATCACTAATGATTTCAATAGGTGTTTCAAAATCTTTCGATAACACTTCCGAGTAAATTCCTGTACATTCTTTTGAAGTATATGCATTTATATCTCCACCTATGTTATCTATAATGCACGCAATATCAAAGGCCGTCCGAGTTTTAGTTCCTTTAAACAGCATATGTTCTATCATATGTGAAATACCATTGTTATACTTTTCTTCGTACGAAGTTCCAGCTTTAATGAAAAACCCAATTGAAAATGTATTCGAGCATTTCATTTCATACATTACTACATTTATTTTATTTTTCAATTCTTTGATTATATACAACTATATCACCCGATATCAACAAGTAAAAGTGCAAGAGAACTTGCACTTTTTTAAACTTAATTTGATTTTTTTTCTTCCTCTTCATTCAACAATACTTTTCTAGAAACACTCGTTTTACCTTGAGCATCTTTATCTATTACTTTTACGACTATTTCATCTCCAACTTTAAACAAATCTTCAACTTTATTCAATCGTTTTATAGTTAATTGTGAAATATGACAAAGTGCGTCTTTACCAGGCAGAAGTTCAACGAAAACTCCAAATTTAGCTATTTTAACAATTTTAGCAGTATATACTTCACCAACTTCAATATCTTTGACAATTGTTTCAATTCTCTTAAGAGCTTCTTTTCCACCCTTGCCATCATTGGCTGTTATAAGAACCATACCGCTTTCGTCGATATCAATTTTAACATCACATTCAGATGTAATCTTTGTTATGACTTTTCCACCAGGTCCAATAATATCTCTAATTTTATCAGGATGAACTTTAATGTTAAATACTCTTGGAGCATATTCAGACAAATCAGATCTTGGTGTTGATATTGACTCGTTCATTTTATCTAAAATGAAAAGTCTACCTACTCTAGCTTGTTCAAGAGCTTTTTCTAATATATTTCTGCCTATTCCCTGGATTTTTATATCCATTTGAATAGCTGTAATTCCTTCTTTTGTTCCAGCCACCTTGAAGTCCATGTCTCCTAAAAAGTCTTCCATACCTTGAATATCACTTAAAATCGCGATTTTTTCATCTTCCTTGATCAATCCCATGGCAATACCAGCTACGGAATCTTTTAACGGAACACCCGCATCTAATAAAGATAGACTCGAACCACAAATACTCGCTTGTGATGATGAACCATTACACGACAACACTTCAGAAACTACACGAATTGCATATGGAAAGTCTTCTTCACTCGGCAATACTGGTACTAACGCTCTTTCACCTAGCGCCCCATGCCCAATCGCCCTTCTATTCGGGCCTCTCATAGGTCCTGCTTCTCCAACAGAAAACGGTGGGAAATTATAATGATGCATATATCTTCTAGTTTCCTCGTTATCAATGCCATCAAGTCTCTGAGCTTCACCAAGAGCACCTAAAGTAGTAAGTGAAAGAGCTGCTGTCAATCCACGCATGAAGTATCCCGAACCATGTGTTCTCGGTATCATTCCAACATCAGTGCTAATTTCTCTTATCTCATCAGGTTTTCTGCCATCTGTTCTGATTCCTTCATTGGTGATCATCAAGCGCATTTGCTCTTTTTCAAATGATTTGAAGAAACCTTTTGCAGCATTTTT
>JAYENG010000007.1:0-4549 GCA_034721975.1 Bacillota bacterium | reverse complement strand
AGCAGGAACGGATCAACCGGTTAAAACGGTTAGTTATGTGAGTGAAAAAATGGGAATAAAAAGTTTTTTAACTTATGAACAATCTTTAAATTTGACAAATAAAAAGAGAATGAAGGAAATTTTTAAGAGAAATAATATTCAATATGTCAATTATCAGTTGATTAAAGAAGATGTAGAAAAATCAGAAATAATCATAAAATTTCCTGCGGTGCTAAAACCTTTAGATTCACAAGGGCAAAGAGGAATTTATAAAATTGACAATTTTAAAGAAATCAAAAAATATATCAGGGATTCGTTTTTATACACCAAAGAAGATGAGATCTTGCTTGAAGAGTATTATCCAAATGACGAGATAACGGTATCAGGTTGGGTAGAAGAGGGTAAAACTTATATTTTATCAATTTCAGATAGAGAGACATTTTCTGAGAATGTGAATATTGGAATATGTAAAGGACATAGATATCCTAGTATTCATTTTAAGGAATACAAAGATGAGATTGTCGAATTGACTGAAAAAATTGTAAAGGCATTCAAGATTTATAATGGACCTATATATTTTCAAATGCTTATAGGAAGAGAAGGTATAAAACTAAATGAAGTAGCTGCTAGATTGGGTGGAGCTTATGAGGATGAGTACATTCCCATTGCTACTGGAGTTTCTTTGCTAGATTTATTGATTGATAGAAGTTTAAATGATTTCAGTCATGATTATTTTATTGACAAAGATTATTTAGATATCAATAAATATATTTATATATTGTTGCTTTTCTCAAAACCAGGTGTAGTAAAAGAAATTACATCGCTTGATAGTATTTCTGCTGTTCACTCTGGGAAATTATTTATCAAAGAAGGAGATAGTATAGGAATTATGACAAATGCAACTAGTAGAATAGGCTATGGAATTATCGTAGCCGATTCAGAAAAAGAGCTAGATAGCAAAATAAATGAATTTTGGAAAGAATTTATTATTATTTTAGGGGAGTTAAAATGAAATCGAAAATTGTAGTTTTAATAATGGTACTAAGTGTTTTATTAACAGGTTGTGCAAATTCTGAAGAAAAAACAGTGAAAATCGCACAGCAATTTGGATTGGCTTATGCACCACTGCAATTAGCCAAGGAATTAGATTTAATTGAAAAACATCTACCGGATTATACTGTCGAATGGAAGCAGATAATGAATACCGCAACGATTAGAGAGGGAATGTTATCTTCTGATTTAGATATAGGATTTATGGGGATTCCGCCGTTTTTGATAGGTTATGACAAAGGGATGAACTGGAAAATATTCAGAGGGCTTTCAAAAGCTCCTTTGGGATTGACTTATAATAAAGATAAAATAAGTTCGCTGGAAGAAATCGATATAAAGCATAAGATAGCCTTGCCTCAGCCGGGAAGCATTCAGCATATTCTCTTAGCTATGTATTTAGAGAGAGAAACAGGAACAGCTAATACACTAGATGATTATTTATTGACAATATCACATCCTGATGGACAGTTGGCTTTATTATCTAGTAGTGAGGTAGCGGCGCATTTTACTTCGCCTCCTTATATATTTGAAGAATTAAAAGAAGACAATATCGATTTTTTAGTTGATGGAAATGAGGCATTTGGCGGAGAATTCACTTTTATTGTCGGAGTGGTAAGAGATAGATTCAACAATCAGGAAGCAATCGACGGGATAAACAAGGGTGTTGACGAGGCTGTAGAAATGATTATCAACGACCCTGGAAAAGCTGCTGAAATTTTAGCCCCGATCTATGGACTAGATGAAGAAACAACATTATCGTATTTAACATGGGATGGTATGGATTTCAATGATGAAATATTGGGAATTGAAAAGTTTTCAGAATTCATGTTTAGAAATGATTATATTGAAACTGAAATTTTAGAAGAAGATGTTATGAATGAACAATAGAAAATTAGTTTATATTTTACTCTTGATATTGTTTTGGGAATTGATGTCGAGAGTTATTGGAAATGATCAACTGATGCCGAGCGGTTTTGTCATAGCAGAAAAACTATGGGATGAGCTGATAGAAGGCAAATTGTGGCGTTATGCCTTTTATTCGATAATTGCAATTTTTATAGGGCTGAGTATCAGTACAATAATGGCACTGATCATTTCTGTTTTTTCAATTAAGTATAAATGGGTAATGGATTTTTTTAAATTTCTCAACAGTATTTTGCATCCACTACCGGGAATAGCTATATTACCGATATTGATTATATGGTTTGGAGTGGGGTATAAAGCGATATTTGCATTGGTTATTCACTCGGTTCTTTGGCCGATTATAACAAATTTGTTTTTAGCGTTAGAGACTTTTCCCAAGACGTTATCTATGGTCGGAGATAATTACGAAATGGGATTGTTGAGGAAATTTTGGTATATATATTTCCCTGGGATCATGCCGAGTTTTATTTCTGGAATCAAGACCGGTTGGGCAAGAGCCTTCAGGGCGGTGATAAGTGCCGAAATGTTTTTTGGAGTGATCGGCGCTACAGGTGGTCTCGGGTGGTATCTTGTAAAAAAGAGAGTGTTTTTAGATACAACTGGAATATTTGCAGGATTGATAGTGATAATAATAATAGGAATCATACTTGAGAGATTTGTTTTCAATAAACTAGAAAAAATAACCATTGAGAAATGGGGATTGAAGTCATGAGTATTATTTTAAAGAATATTTCTAAAAAATATGAAAATATGATACTATTTGAAAATATAAAACTCGAAATTGATTCTGGTGAATTTATAACTATTGTTGGAAAATCTGGGATAGGTAAAAGTACACTGCTTAGTATCATCGGTTCTTTTGAAAAGGTTGATGATGGAGAAATTATCTTTAATGGAAAGAATGTAAAAAGACCTGATTGCAACAGAGTCATTGTATTTCAGACTTTCGATCAACTTTTACCGTGGAAAACAGTTAGAGAAAACATTGAATTTCCGTTAATTCATACAAAAGCAAGCGGACTCGATATAGAGAAGTTACTAGATGAATTGGATTTGAAATCCGTTGAGAATCTTTACCCACATCAGTTGTCTGGTGGAATGAAGCAACGAGTTGCTATTGGAAGAAGCATAATAACGAAACCTCAAGTTCTTCTCATGGATGAACCGTTTGGGAGTTTAGATATCGGAACCAGGCAGAATTTACAGCGGTTGGTGCTGTTTCTCTGGAAAGAGTATAAGATAACCATTATATTTGTCACTCATGATGTGCCTGAGGCGGTTTTACTTGGAAATAGAATTTTGATTTTAAATGAAAGTGAAATAATAGAGATTGAAAATCCTATTATGAGACCTAGAGATCAAATGGCGCCCAACTATCAGATGTTTGTTGCCGAACTTATAAAAAATATTAAATAGGTGCTTTTTTTGTAATTCTGTGTTATACTTTTGGTTGAGTTTTTTTTAGAAAGGTAGAGTTATGAAATTTAAAGACTTTGAAATAAAAAATGAAATTAAGCACGCATTAAGCGACTTAGGCTTTATAAAACCTCTTGAAGTTCAAGAGAAAGTTTTTCCTCTGATAATGGAAGGAAAAGATTTAATAGTACACTCCCAAACCGGTTCGGGTAAGACGGCGGCGTTTGCCATACCGTTGATTGAAAAAATCGACAAGAGTATCAATGCTCCTCAAGTGATTGTTTTAACTCCTACAAGAGAACTGGCGATTCAGGTGAAAGATGAATTTGACTCGATTGGAAAATACAATGGGTTGAAGTCTATCGCAATATATGGAAAAGAATCCATGGTAGAGCAAAAACGTGAGTTGAAATCAAATCCGCATGTGATTGTCGCTGCTCCTGGAAGATTGATGGATCACTTGATAAAAAGAAACATTAAAACGGATGAGATTAAATGCGTTGTCATCGATGAAGCTGATGAAATGTTGATTATGGGCTTTGATGAACAAATTACGACAATACTCAGGAAAATAAACTCAGATTTTCAAGTCCTCCTTTTTTCAGCTACGATTTCAGATAAGGTGGAGTATTTAGCGGGTAAATATCAAAAAGAACCTGTGAGAATTGAAGTCGAGTCAGAGAATAAGACATTAGATAAAATCGAGCAGATTTATTATGCTATGGATCCATTAAAGAGAGTGGATTTTTTGAAGAAGATGTTAAAAAGAGAAAACCCTAGAAAGGCGATTGTGTTTTGCAATACAAGAGCGGAAGTTGAATCTCTATATGCTATCATGCATAAATGGGACAAAGGTATATGTTCGATTCACGGGGGAATGGACCAAAAAATAAGGATAGAAACTCTCAATGACTTTAAAAGAGGAAAGCACAATATTCTTATTACTACGGATGTAAATGCAAGAGGAATCCATGTTTTGGATATAACCCATGTAATAAACTACTATATTCCTTTTGAAAAGGAAAATTATATTCATAGAATCGGTAGAACTGGTAGAGTTGGCAAAAACGGTATAGCGATTTCTTTTGTTACTCCAAGAGAACTGGACAGATTTAGAGAAATTGAAAAGTTCGTCGGATATGAGATACCTTTAAAAGGTGGATATATAGAGAAAAAAATC
>JAYENG010000006.1:0-4552 GCA_034721975.1 Bacillota bacterium | reverse complement strand
TATAGGTATATTAAAATAATGGAGTGATTGAGATATGGCAAATGTAGAATTGAAAAAGATTAATAAAGTATATCCAAATGGATTTAAGGCTGTTAAAGATATTGATTTAGATGTAGTAGATAAAGAATTCATGGTGCTGGTAGGTCCTTCTGGATGTGGGAAGACTACAACTTTAAGGATGATTGCTGGTTTAGAGGAAATTACTGAAGGAGATATGTTTATTGGTGAAAAAACAGTGAACAACGTAGCTCCTAAAGATAGAAATATTGCCATGGTATTTCAAAATTATGCTCTTTATCCTCATATGTCTGTTTATGACAATATGGCGTTTGGTTTAAAACTTAGAAAAATTCCAAAACCTGAAATAAAAGAAAGAGTAGAAAAAGCGGCTACTATTTTAGGGATTGAAGATTTATTAGATAGAAAACCAAAACAATTATCCGGTGGACAAAGACAAAGGGTTGCTCTAGGAAGAGCTATTGTAAGACAGCCTGAAGTATTCTTGATGGATGAACCTTTATCGAATCTCGATGCAAAATTAAGAGTTCAGATGAGAGCTGAACTTATTAAACTTCATCACGATCTTAACTCAACATTCATTTATGTAACACATGATCAAACTGAAGCTATGACTATGGGAACAAGAATATGTGTAATGAATAATGGTGAAATTCAGCAAGTGGATACACCTAGAACGATTTATCAAAAACCTGCAAATGTTTTTGTAGCTGGTTTTATCGGTGCGCCTCAAATGAATATTATGGAATCTTTTGTGGGAGAAGAAGCGGGCGAAGTTTATGTTGAATTCAACAATTATAAAGTTAAGCCTTCGGAAGAAGTTATGAAAATTCTAAGAGAAAATGGGTACATTGGAAAAGAAGTTATGATGGGCATCAGATCAGAAGACGTTTTTATCAATAAAGGTGGATTTAATGTTACAATAGATGTAACAGAATTACTAGGCAGTGAAATTTATGTTTATTACAAGATAGACGGCAAGCAATATGTAGCAAAAGAGACTAGTGACAAAGATTTGAAAATTGGAGATAGAATTTCAATTTCTTTTGTAGAAAATAAAATTCATTTATTTGATAAAGAAACAGGAGAATCAATAATTAAGTGGTGATTTAATGTATAATGATTTAATCAATAATCTTGAAAGGTTATTTCAGACAAAAGTTGCATTGAAGATTGGAAGAAATATGTTGATTCCATCGGATGCAAAAACGACTGATTTTCAGGATTTTATTGGCGTAGAATTAAATGAATTAAATAAAGGTGTATACTTCAAAGAAAAAATACTGACTCCTAGAGAAAAGATGTTGGTAAGATATCTTTTAAGTCAGTATTTTGATTCAAATAATACTTTAAATAGTTTGATTTCTAAAAAATACGCATATAAAGATTTTGATGAAAATATAAAATTTCCACTTAAAATTTGGGAGATTAAGGCGTTGTCTGGTGGAGACGATGTACTGCAGGTTATAAAGTCGATTTTCCCGAAAGAGTTATGTTTTTTGAAATCAGATGACACAGTTGTACTCTTTAGATATAAAAAAAACAGTAGCGAGTATAAGTTGGAAGATGTTTATTATAATTTGGAATCTGAAATTCTTTCTGAAGTTTCAATTTATGTAAGCTATGAAGTAGAGAAAATCGAAGATATATATGATGCATATCAAAGGTTGGACAACCTCAAGGAATTATCAAAAACAATTAGTTCGAAATTTAATATATATGAATTTGATAAATTATTGCTTCCAAATTTATTTTTAACAATTAAGAAATATGAAAATTTTGACGAAATTAAGGAAATCTTTAATAAAAGTGTAAAGTATGATTTGAATGATGAACTTATTGAAACTGCCATTGTATTTTTAGAAAACAATCTGCATATTACTGAATCTGCAAATAAATTATATATTCATAGAAATACCATGATTTACAGATTGAATAAGATTGCTTTGATTACTGGTTATGATATCAGGAAATTTTCAGAAGCGATTAATTTCTACCTCAATTATCTATATGACAACTTGTTGAACAAATAATTAAGTGCACCTTATGGGTGCACTTAATTATTTGTTTATTCTACAATTAAAATCAAGTTCTCAGCTGGAGATGCAGTAAATGTAATTTTACCATCTTGAATATAATGGCTAAGATCTGCACCTGTTTCAAAATTTAGTAATATACTTGCATTATATTCAAATGAAATATCTTTTTCACCATTGTAGATATTTGCTATTATCAATGCTTTATTATCATTGTTCTGTACTTCATAGGCGATGAATTTATTATCGTTTGCAATGACGTTGAATTCATTCACATATGTATCCCTAAATTCATTCAATTTCTTTATAAAAGGAATCATTATAGAATTTTCAACCTTGTCCCAAGGCATGTCCGCGCGATTGTCAGGATCTGGACCACCTTTTAAAGGAATCTCTGTTCCATAATAAACTATTGGTATAGAAGGATATGAATACATGAAGGTCAATGCTTGTTTAAAATAATCATCGTTGTATCTAACCGTTGTATAAAACCTTTGGTTATCGTGGTTATCGATGAAAACACCGTTTAGACCAGGGTTTTCAAATCCTATCTCGTTGTTTATCGCACTGACCAACTTCGTTGCAAACCCTCCATCTTTAAATGTATTTTGGATTCCGTAATAAAGTGAGTAATTGACTAGTCCGTCAATACCCAAGTCATGATATTTTTCCAGTTTGCTGATATCGCTATCCCAAACCTCGCCTATTAGATAAAAGTCAGGATATTTTTCTTTAATCTTATAAGAAAATTCATTCCAAAAACTTTCAGGGACGTGTCTGACTGTGTCTAATCTAAATCCATCAAGATCAGTCTCGGCTATCCACCATAATGCATTTTTTATCAGGAATTCTCTAACTTCAGGGTTCTCTGTATCTAAATCAGGAAGACTTGCAAGCCATCCGTCTTCTACCTCTTGTTTGTTATTATAATCTTGTATGATCTTTCTCTCGTGGAACCAATTCTCGTGTTCTCCATCGGTTAGCCATTTTGAACCAGGACCTGTATGGTTTAGCACATAATCCAGAATAACTTTTATATCTTTTTCATGAGCTTTATCGACAAGTTCTTTTAAATCTTCAAGAGTACCGAAATTCTCATCTACATTATAAAAATCAACAGCCCAATATCCGTGATAGCCGCTTAAGTCATTATCGACAATCGGGGTAATCCAGATTGCGGTAAAGCCTAAATCTTTAATATAGTCCAGTTTTTCGGTAATTCCCTTAATGTCACCTCCGTGGAAGGTCGTTTTGACATTTTTATTGGCTTCGAAATTGTTTTCAGGGTCTCCATCGTTAAATCTATCTACCATAATGAAGTAAATCTTGTCATTTGAAGTGAATTTGCTTTGATTATTTATGATAGGATAGTTGATTTCAGTCTTTGAAAACGGTTTCACACTATTTTCACAACCCGTTATGAAAATAAGTGTAAAAATGAGAATAATTAGTATTTTTTTCATTTAAAACACACACCTTTTAAATATTCAGAACATTCATAATATTTATTATTGCATAAATATCTGAAAAATGATATAATTTCGGTGTCAGGAAATTATTTTTTTACTAGTGTGTGCAAACGTGTGCACAAATATGGAGGGGTATTATGAAAAAAATCATTAGTTTATTATTAGTTTTAATTCTTGCATTTTCATTAGTAGCTTGTAGCACTGAGGATGCAAATGACGGAAATGTTGAATTAGTTATTTGGGAGCAAATGCCAAATGATGCAGATTTATTATTTGATGAAATAGCAGAAGAATTCATGGCTGCAAATCCAAATATCACAATTAGCAGAACCCACTATGAAACAGAGCAACTAAGAACAAACTTTCAAAGTGCAGCTTTAGCTGGCGAAGGTCCAGATCTTGTTTATGGTCCAAGTGATAATGTCGGAATCTTTATGGTTTCTGAATTGATTCAACCAATTACAAATGTAGTATCTTTAGATTATTTAGAGCAATTTGCAGCAAATGCTTTAGAAGACGGAAAAGTTGATGGACAGTACTGGGAATTACCAGATGTAATCGGTAACCAAATTGCTATGTTATACAACAAAGACATGGTTGCCGAAGCTCCAAAGACTTGGGAAGAGTTAGTTGAAGTTACTGCTGAATTCCAAGATCCAGCTAATGGCAAATACGGATTCTTATATAATGAAAAAGAACCATTTTGGTTTGTAGCATGGTTTGGCGCTTATGGCGGAAAAGTTTTTGATGATGAGAGAAATCCTCAATTAGACACAGATGCAATGGTTAAAGCTCTACAATTTACAAAAGACATTAGAACTAAATACAACTTAGGTGAATTCGATATGAACTACGATATGGCAGATGCTATGTTTAAAGAAGGAAATGCAGCGATTATCTTGAATGGTGCTTGGTCATGGTCTTCTTATAAAGAAGCTGGTATTAATGTAGGAATCGCTCCACTTCCAACAGTACCGGGTGGAAGCAATGGTCTACCATTCTCTTCTACTAAAGGATATATGATTTCTA
>JAYENG010000005.1:0-4591 GCA_034721975.1 Bacillota bacterium | reverse complement strand
TTATCTTGCTTGGAATCGGTTTAGTTGGAATACTTGGCAATCATGGCGGCATAGCTTTATTAGGAACTATCATGTATATGATTAACCATGCTTTTTTTAAACTGCTTTTGTTTTTTGGTGCAGGGGCAATATATATGATATTAAAGGAAATGAGTTTAAATGTAATTTGGGGCTTTGGAAGGCATAAAAATAAACTGAAGATATTTTTTTTGATTGGGGTGTTTGGAATAACGGGTGTACCAGGTTTCAATGGTTATACTTCAAAAACTTTGATTCATGAAGCGATTATTGAAGCGCAGCATTTAACTCATTCAAATTTTTTCAGTATAGCAGAAATGATTTTTTATATAGGTGGAGCAATGACTGTTGCATATATGCTGAAATTGTTTGTGGCTATATTCGTTGATGAAAACAAGAATTATTATGGCCAGTATAAAAATCAGTTAAAAAAACGCGCTCAGCTTCCGATGATGATCTTATCGCTTATAATAATTCTTATTGGAATATTCCCGAATTCTATTGTTAAAGCCTTGGGAAGATCTGGAGAGATATTGACTTATAGAATTCCTACAGAGATAAATTTTTTTACTTATGAAGCTTTGATTTCGAGTATTATTATTCTTTTATTTGGTGGGTTTATATATTTATTTGCAGTGAGAAGAGCTTTAATCGTCAAAAAAGATAATAAATTGATTTTTTTGAATCCTTCTTACAATTGGTTCGGTCTTGAAAAAGACCTTTATTATCCTTTGTTCATGAGTGTTTTCAAAGGGATTTCTTTATTTTTCAAGTTTATAGATGTATTGCTGTTAAATATTGTAAACGTTCTGATTAAAATATCGACATTCATTGGAAATATCGATAAAGTGATTTTGCCAAAATTAGAATGGGATAAAATGATAGTTGTGATTGATTTTAAAAAAATGGATACAGATATTAATGGAAGAATCATTAAGAAAAGTGCATTGGCAAAAGAAAAATATACCAGCGAGAAAGAAAACATTAAAAATAGATTGGTAGAGGGCAAAGAGAAAATCAATGAAAATAAAGAGATAAAAAATCAAAGGCTGAAGGATATTGTTGAAAATTATAATATAAAACTATCAAGTATAACTTTTTCTGTATTTTTGATCGGATTTGTAATTGTAATGAGTTATCTATTCATATTTATTATTTAAATAAAGTTCAATTGATTATTTTATGAAGATTACCTATGCTTTTGCTAGACCATGGAATACTGGAATAAATATCTTCGCAGAAATACCGAGCTATTAAAAGTTCGGTATTTTTCAGTTTCTGAATTGCATACTATCATTAATGAAATATGATGCAATTTGATTAGTTGTAAGTGAGAGACTTAAAGTTCTAGATCTGATTGAAAAATGCATTTAAATAAACTGACATGATTAAAATAATTATAAATAAAAATTGAAAGTATAGATGAAATTCAATTAAAAAGGATAAAGAGTTTGATTAAAGAACTTGAGCAATAGAGCAAGGATGTGAAATTTGAAAAGTTCTTGGGAAAAACGGGTATAATATAAGAAATTATGATATTTGCAGAAGTGAAATGAACGATTTGCATATTTATGTTATGTGTAATATCGAATTGAGGAGCATCACGATGTCTAAAATAGATCCTGATCTCAATAAATTGAAAGAAGAAGTAAATGGTAAAAGCATACTTTCAACAAAAATGATTTCGTATTCGATACTGACTGTTGTATTCGTGGCGACTTCTTTTTTGTCATTGCTTTTTGTATATCATGTATTTGCTGATAATACATCTTTTATCAATATGAAGATGTTTTCTTACAAAGCTATGATTCAAATAGCTATATTGTTGCTTTTATATTTTAGCTTCAATGTGCTGAGATTATTCTATATTTTGAAAACACTTGGTATTTTTATTGATATAAAATACATATTTAAATTAGTGTTTATAAATATTTTTATTTCTAATATCACTCCGTCTGCAGGAGGCGGTGGATTCGCTCAAATATATTTTTTGAATAAAAGAGGAGTTTCAGTTGTAAACGCTATAGCTTCCACAACGATTAGAACAATTCTGTCGATGATGTTTTTTCTTGTAAGCACACCAATTGTCATAATCTTTAATAGAAATTTATTAAATTTATTTACAAGTAACGGTTCATTATTATTAGCACTTATATTAATATTTTTTTATGCAGCAATTGTTTATTTTGTCTATAAAGCTGCATACAATCCTAAAATCATAAAAAGAATTGTATATATAATACTGAAACTATTGGTAATGAAAAATATACTCTCTTCAAATAATTCCAAAAAAATACGGAAGAAAACCTTTAAAGAAATAAATAATTTTTCAAAATCTTTTATAACCTATTTAAATGGAAATAGGAAATACATTTTTTTATCAATAATATTTACAATATTATTCTTGCTCTCTTTATTCTCGTTTGTAATAATTTTTCTAAAAGAATTGGGATATGATATTTCACCACTAACTACAATAGCGTTGCAAATTATGATTTCGTTTATAACATATTTTGCACCGACCCCTGGTGCAACCGGAATTGCTGAAGGAGGATTTACACTTGTTTTTTCTAACTTTGTAAATAAATCAGATATAGTTTCTCTTACTTTTGCATGGAGATTTTTTACTATTTATGTAGGTATGTTATTAGGAATGGTTTTTTTCTACTTGGAATTAATAAAAAAACCTTCTATTAAAAAATAAAGCAAATCAGGAAAATATATGATATGAGAAACAAAATCGAATTGCAATGCATTTTTACAAATAAAAAGGAACTAAATATTTGAATAAACCGTCTAATTTAAAGGAAGGTGATTTTATGTTTAAGTATAAAATAATTCTAATAGCATTTGTATTCATGTTAGCATTAACGGGATGTAGTGTGGATGATGAAGTCGCTGATGATGTTGCTGATGAACCTATTGATATTGCAGCGATTGATCAAGTGGTTGTCGATGCCAATGAAAATTTTGCGATTGATATTTTTAAAGCGCTCAATAGTGAGGATTCAGGTGACAATATTTTCATTTCTCCACTAAGCATATCTACTGCTCTTTCTATGACATACAACGGTGCTCTTGAACAGACGAAAGAGGATATGGGAAGTGCCTTAGGTTACTTGGGAATCGATCTTGAAACTGTAAACAGCACCTACAAGAATTTAATCAATTATCTTGAACAAGCCGACAAAGAGGTTGAACTATTGATCAGCAATTCCATTTGGTATAGAGAGGGAGAAGTTATAAAAGAAGAATTCATCGATGTCAACAAAGAATTCTATGATGCAAAAGTCAGTGCTCTAAATTTCTCAGATGATAAGAGTGTGGATACGATAAACAACTGGATTAATGATTCTACAAAAGGAAAAATTGAAAAGATGCTCACACCACCGATAGATCCAGATGTAATCATGTACTTGATCAACGCCATTTACTTTAAAGGTGAATGGACAGATGAATTTGATGAATCAAATACCTATTCGACTGATTTCAAGAATATCGATAATGAAAAAGAGTCAATAGAAATGATGCAACGCAAGGGAGAAGTGGCTTACACGGAAAGTGCTGATTATAAGGCAGTCAGACTTCCTTATGGACAGGAAAAAACGGCCATGTATGTAGTTCTTCCTAGTGAAGACACTTATATCAATGCTTTTATTCAAGAATTCGATATCGATAAATTTGATGAGATAAAAGAAAATATGATGATTACCGATGATGTCAATCTTCAGATTCCAAAATTCAAACTTGAATACGGTATAAAAAACCTGAATGATTCATTGATTTCTCTCGGCATGGCAAGTGCATTTGATACATTTGCCAACTTCGACAAGATAAGAGAGGACATTTTCATAAGCAGAGTCCTTCACAAGGCAGTCATAGAAGTCAATGAAAAGGGTTCTGAAGCAGCGGCAGTTACTGTTGTTGAAATGGCATTGACTTCAATGCCTTTAAATCCAATAGAATTCATTGCCGACAGACCATTCTTGTTTATTATAAGCGATGAAGAAACTGACACGATTCTATTCATAGGTAAATATTCCAGGGTGGAATAATCGATTAAAGATATAAAACATATAAGAAACAATGCACTTCATCTATTAGAAGTGTATTGTTTTTTTTCGGGTCGATATAACCTGAATAATTCTGTTAAAATATTGATAAACCTTGATTTTTTATTAATAAAAGAATATTCTGATATATAAAGATATAAAATTGAATTAGAAATATAACTATATGAAAATTGCGAGATAACTTTTAAACAAGCACCGAAGAGGCAACAATATACCGTCGATATATTGGAAAATTTCAGGTGAAAGTATCGCAGTTGGATAGTACTTCTGGAAAGCTATAAACACCGAAGGAGCAATATGATCCATTTGGTTATAGAATCTCTCAGGGACCCAAATAGATGATAGACGGGGACTATGGTTTTTGCGTCTATTTTTATTTTTTGTAAAGTTGCAAATGTTTTTAATCACAAATATGGTTAAAGGAAGGTGTCTTTATGACTAGTAATGATATTAAAATCGAAGAGTTGTCAAATGTTATTAAAAAGTACGATGCTTCAGAG
>JAYENG010000004.1:0-4615 GCA_034721975.1 Bacillota bacterium | reverse complement strand
AGCCGCCCCATTTATCTGTTGGATGGGACGTATAAGCATGCACCAAAGGCAACTCCCCATTGAATGATGAAACATTGTTCCATAACCAAGTTCTCGAAAGGTGAAGTTGGAAATACAGAACGATTTTATTTTCTCCTTCAATATCGATTCCGTATTCATCCCAATAAGCTTGTTTAATCTGCTCGAGTGTAACACAGAATTTTCTGGTGGCGTCTGTCGCTGTACCTTTAGTGCCATCCATAGCAATATTCATATGATCTGTTATATCGATTGTCTTGTTGATCAGTGCAAATCCTTCAAAATAATGTTCATATGGATTGTTGGGATCTCTTTGTGCAGCATTTACATCAGCTTCATTTCCCAACGGCATAGCTCCACCAGGTGAAGGTTCGGTCAAACTCATACCAGTTGCTGGAAAGCCATGAGAGTCCGGCAGCAATTCTAGACCGACACTTACATTGCGGACTAAATCGAAATATCTACCGATATCGTAGAAGTCGAATTCAACTCCGATTCTATTCAAACCGTTTGGATCCGTTAAGCTCCAATTAATGTTGCTGATTTCAGTCTGGAATGCTACCCACTCGCCTTCCGCATAAGTCTTGCGGAGGTTACCAGTTGTCCATTTGCCATTGTAGCTGTTATCTATCTCGAAGCCATAGGCCGTGACATCATTTTCGCCGGCGTGCACTGGCATACTCGGCATGCAAATGGAAAATATCATCAAGACAACTAACAATTTTGATAAAAAAGACATTCTCTTTTTAGCATAAAGCATAGAGTTCATTCTTCTCACTCCTTTCTTCAATATTTAACTTACATAATATGCATCAGAAATAATAAACTTTCATAATCATAAGCATCCCTCCAAATATTCAATGACTATAAATGTAGTTATAAATTCAAAATATAATTAATCGTTTTAAAACTATTCAGTCCGACAGTCGTTATCTCGTTAGAATATTTTTGAATTTCATTCCAACATATGATATGCGAATACTTAATAATGCGGTTTACATAATTATGCTTTTATGGTTTAAAAAAACTGCCATAAAAATATGGCAGTCAAACGGTCATGGTATGAGAATACTTTAGACTTCAGACTTTGCGTCCCCATCTTTCGATAGGTTTGCTTTTTTCAGTTGATAAACTTCTTTTTCGTATAGTAATACGATAATCTGCCTAATTTGTAGTACCTTGTATAGTATTATGTTGAACAATCCATTTTCATATGACCACTCCCTTAACAATATGTTTTCTCTTTAACAAATAGAAACAAATAGATTAATTCCCTTATATATATACCCCAAAAGTTCGAATTTTTAACATTTATTGAGAAATTGATAGTGAAATTTAATATATTATCAATATTCATAAACAGAGTTTTTGCATCAGAATGAATTTTAAAGTAAGAGATATGGTTTTGACAACGAAATTCTTATATTCATAGGAAAATTTCTGTCAAAGTAGTGTCTGGCCTACTACCAAATCTGCAGTCTCGACTACAAAATCATATGAAATAATAGTAATGTTTATATTGATAATAACAAAAAGATTATTGAATATTATATAGTCTTTTTTTCTTTGTTTTTACACTCAATGTTCACTGAATTGTCACAAAGCGAGAGTATTATGAAATCACCGAAAGGGAAAAACAAAGAAAATAAAAACAAAAAAAGGAGAGAATGAAAATGAAAAAAATGATATCGATTATTTTAATAGGCGTATTGGCGATAGGATTTGGAGCACTTAGTTTTGCAGATGCATTTGGTAATCCGGCAGAAACTTATTCCAACTTGGCAGGAATTACAGTGGCAGAGGCGTATGAGTTAAAAGGAGCAGACCAGACATTTGGTGACTTGGCAAAAGAAAGCGGATTTTGGGATGATTTTGTAGCTGCAACTTTAGCAGGCAAAATAGCAATAGTCGAAGCAAGACTAGCTGATGGAACATTGACTCAAGAAGAAGCAGACGAGATTATTGCACAGATCAACGATTGCGACGGTAGCGGTGAATCAGCACTTGGAAAACTGTACAATCTAGCTTTTGGTAGAAAAGGTGAAACAAAAGGTAATTATGGTGAAGGAGAAGCTCAGATGAAAGGAAGCATGAATGAAGATGCTCCTAGAAATGGTACTCCTCAAGCGAGAACTGCTGAAAAATCAGGCGAGATGAGTGGAACAGGCAATAGATTTGGTCAAAAGAGATAATAAATAGACCCCCTCTTTTTGTAAATTTATATAAATTAAGAAACAGTGATTTGATTGTCACTGTTTTTTTCATTTGTGGTGTTATAATGAATGAGACGGAAGGGTGGATGAAATGAATATTAAATTAGAATGTAAAGGTATTGAACAAAGCAAGATTAAATCATATCAATCTCTTGTTTCGAAAAATCATAAATTGTTAAATGAGAAAACAGGAAAAGGGTCTGATTTTTTAGGATGGCTTGATTATAAATCAAGTTTAGATGAAGAATTACTTGGAAATATAAAAGAAATCGGTGAAGAAATAAGAGAGAAAGCAGATGTTCTTTTGGTTTTAGGGATAGGCGGATCTTATCTAGGTGCCAAGGCATTTATTTCATCGATGGAAAACTATTTCGATAAAAGCGATTCACTGGAAATAATTTATGCGGGAAATCAATTGAATAGTGAGTACCTTGTAGAATTATTAGACTACATAGAAGGAAAAAGCGTATATGTAAATGTTATTTCAAAATCAGGAACGACTATAGAGACGGCGATTGCATTTAGGATTTTAAGAAAATATCTAGAAGAGCGTTTTCCTAAAGATGCAGATAGAAGAATCATTGCCACAACTGATGTAGAAAAAGGTGCGCTTAGAAAACTATCTGACATAAAAGGATATAGGACATTGCCTGTGCCGGATGATATCGGAGGAAGATATTCGATTTTTACATCAGTCGGGCTATTGCCCATAGCGGCAGCTGGAATCGATATCGATCAAGTTGTTAAAGGACTAGAAGCGGCAATAGCTGATTTTGATAATGAAAATTTATCAGAAAATGCAGCGTATCAATATGCAGTTATAAGAAATATTTTCTATTCAGAAGGTAAAAAGATAGAGTTGTTTGTAAATCACCATCCCAAACTGGTTTATTTATCAGAATGGTTCAAGCAATTGTTTGGAGAAAGTGAAGGAAAAGACGGAAAGGGTATTTTCCCGGCATCGGTTTTGTTCTCTACAGATCTGCATTCGTTGGGACAGATCATTCAAGAGGGAGAAAGAACTTTATTTGAAACTTTCTTGAATATTGAAAAACCTAAAAATGATATAGCTATCGAAGAAGATGAAAATAATTATGATGGATTAAATGAAATATCGAAATTCAGCGTGGATGATATTGATAAAATAATGCTTGAAGCAACAAAAGAAGCACATTTCGAAGGAAATGTACCTTATATCGATTTGAAAATGAATAATATCGATGCATATAATTTAACTTACCTTATGTATTTCTTTATGAAAGCCTGTGCGATGGGTGGATATTTACTTGAAGTGAATCCATTTAATCAACCGGGAGTGGAAGCGTACAAGAGTAAAATGAAAGCGTTGTTAAAAAAGTAGAGCCATCACGGCTCTACTTTTCTTCATATTCATTTAAATCTTTTAATAAAAGTTCTAAGTTTATACCATGTACTGCAGCGGCTTGTTCGATACTTTCCATAGTGGCTGAAGGACAGCCTATGCACATCATGCCGTGTTGCATAAAAACACCGGCAAGGGCCCTGTTTTCATGAAGAACCTCGCTTATAGTCATATCTTTTGTAAACATTGCATTGCCTCCTTAAAATTTGATGGGTTTAAATATCGCCATCACAGGTGTAAAAACAAATTAAATCTTCATCAAATGCATTAACGGATATGTTAATGCAATTCTTTCTCAAATTGTAATAGAAATTCACATTTAAATCAAGCTTTTCTCAGTATAAAGAATATCTTTTATACGCCATATCAATTTGTATTCTTTGCTGACTTGAATATATCAGCAGTATAACAAGGCATGCATATAGAAGAAAATCATTGAGATGTGAAGATCTCTTCTAATTCATTATAAATGATAATAAACTGCAATTCGGTAACTCTAGTTACATAACAATTGCAATTTATCTGTTATATTATTAACGAGGAGTGATGATGATGATAGAAAATAAATTCAACTATGTACTGACGAATGAGAAGTTAATCGAGAGAATAATTGCCGATGGCAATGTTCATTTAAACCATATGATATTGCCTAAGGGGGATAGATTAGCAGAGCATTATTCAAATTCAAATGTCTACATGATCATAGTAAAAGGTAAAATGACTATAGAGCTTGGCGATCAAAAACCTAATGGATATGAAGTGGGGGAAATATTAAGAATACCTTATAACATCAAAATGAATGTATATAATGAACACGAAGAAGTTTTAGAATTCTTTGTTGTTAAAGCACCGAATCCAGAGAATTACAACGAGAACGCTTAAGCGTTCTTTTTTGATTATAATATTTATTAATGGAATGAATATTTGTTGAAATAAAAAGAAAATGATACAATAATTAGTAGTTAATAAGAATTTTAAAGAAGGTGAAATAGATGCTGTTAGA
>JAYENG010000003.1:0-4618 GCA_034721975.1 Bacillota bacterium | reverse complement strand
AGTACAGTTGGATAAGTTAATTGAGAATAAAAAAGGTTTGATTACGACTAAAGATGTTGAGAATGCAGGTGTTCCACGTCAATATTTAACGATGTATGTCAGAGAAAATAAGCTTTCAAGAGTTTCTCATGGGGTATATTTGACAGAGGAAGCATTTGAGGATGAAATGTATGTTGTTCAAGTCAAAAGCAAGAGAATCGTTTTTTCACATGAGACGGCACTTTATATGCACGAACTTACAGATAGAGATCCGTTGGAACTCTCTGTTACTGTTCCTAGAGGATATAATAGTTTAACGTTGAAAGAGCAAGGGATTAAAGTCTATTCTATTAAGAAAGAGTTACATTTGATGGGAACGATGCGAATGATAACAATATACGGCAGAGAAGTAATAGTTTATGATAAGGAAAGAACGATTTGTGATATTTTAAAAAATCGAAATAATATGGATGTTGGAATGCTTAATGAAGCAATTAAGCGGTATGTGGAAAACAAAGAGAAGAATATTCCATTATTGTTGAGATATGCTAAGGAGTTAGGTGTTCAAAATATTGTGAGACAGTATATGGAGATTTTATTATGAAAAATGCAAAACAGTTAAAAGATTTGATAAAGAACATGGGAAGAGAGAAAGGTATAAATCCTCAAGTACTTCATAGAATCTATATGATGGAACGGCTTCTTGAAAGGATATCATTATCTGAGTATAAATCCAATTTTATTCTGAAAGGCGGAATGCTTGTTGCCGCATTAATTGGAGTAGATATGAGAGCAACGGTTGATATGGATGCTACAATGAAGTCGTATGCAGTGACAAAGGAATCGATTGAAGATGTTTTCAAAAAAGTTTTTTCAATTCAGCTGGATGATGGTGTGACATTTGAAATTAAGAAGGTATATGAAATTCGTGAGGAAGATGATTATAGAGGATTTTCTGTCTCTTTGGATGCACTTATGGAAAATGTAAAAATACCGATTAAAGTTGATATAACAACAGGCGATAAAATTACGCCAAAAGAAATAACGTATGAATATAAGCTGATGTTTGAAGAGCGAAACATAGGCGTTCTTGCATATAATGTGGAAACAGTTCTTGCTGAGAAGTTTGAAGCAGTTCTTTCAAGAGGAGTTACTAATACAAGAATGAGGGATTTTTATGACTTGCATGTACTCTTAAAAACTCAGAGGGAGAATATCGATATAGAAGTCCTTAAAGAAGCAGTTTTGGCAACGGCAATTAAACGGAAATCGGTAGAAAAGTTAAAGGAAGGACGATTGATTTTAGAAGAAATTTTTTTGGATGCTTTAATGAGTGGACACTGGAGCCGATATCAGAAAAAATTCAGCTATGCAAAAGGTGTAACTTGGTTAGAAATATTGAAAATGGACTAGTATTAATCGAGAAAATGGGTTAAAAGAACTAATTCAAAAGGAATTATGGCTAGAGCTGGTAGATATGGTGGGACTTATGCACATAAAGATATTGCTTTTGAATTTGCTACTTGGATTTCGCCTAAATTTAAATTGTATTTAATAAAAGAATTTCAGAAATTAAAAAATGATGAACAAAAAACAATTAGGATGGTCCGCTAAAAGAGAGTTAGCTAAAATAAATTATAGAATTCATACAGATACAATAAAAAGAAATTTAGTTCCTCAAACTTTATCAAAGCAACAAATTTCGATAGTTTATGCAAGTGATGCGGATGTTTTAAATGTTGCACTTTTTGGTAACACTGCAAAACAATGGAGAGAAAAGAATGCAAGTAAGAAAAGAAATGTTAGAGAGTATGCAACAATTAATGAATTGATTTGCTTATCAAATATGGAGAATATAAATGATGTGTTGATAAATGATGGAATGTCTCAAGAAAATAGACTTATTAAATTGAATAAAATAGAAATTCAACAAATAACGATTCTTGAACAAGAGAATCAATTGAAAATATTAAATAAAGTATATTTAATTATTAGATTACAACTCTAGAGTCTGGACCTGGTTACTACACACGTGGAGATGGTAGTGTTGATAGAGAAAAAAGAGCTTGAAATCAAAGGGTTTGAAGGTTTTTAAATAAATATGGATGTGATTTTATGTTCCCTTTGATTTAGGTTTTAGGGGGGGAATTATTACATAATAATATATACTATGATATATAAGCGAAATTGATGGATGGCAAGTACAAAGTCTATGTTAATGTGATTGATTGTTATACGCCTGTTGCTATAACCAGTGAAAACCATGCAATATCAATGGCGTTCAGGATTTTTTTTATGTTGAAAAAGTGCGTAATGTTCAAATTTTATCTTTTTTCGATAGAATCTATACTTTCAAATTCATATATTTCTATAAAGTATTTGACGATCTTTTCCTTTACATCTTCAAGATCAACTTTTTCACCTTTTATTTTTTCAATGGATGTAACACCCATATTCGATAAACCACATGGTACAATCAAATCGAAATGTTCCAAGATGGTATTAAGGTTAAATGCAAACCCGTGCATTGTAACACCTTTTTTAACAGCAAGACCCAAGGCTACCAGTTTTTCTTCACCATACCATACACCTGCATTGCAAGAATGTCTGCCGACTTCTAATTCAAACTCGTTTTTCATGAAATCTATAAAAACATCTTCTAGTTTTTTAATAAATAATTTGATGCTTTGTCCATGATTTTTCCTTAAGTTAAAAATAGGATAGCCGACTAATTGTCCAGGACCATGATAGGTAACATCGCCACCTCGTTTAATATTGTATAAATCTATGCCTATTTCTTTCAGTTTTTCTTTACTGAAGAGCACGTTGCTTTCTACAGCATTTTTTCCTAAAGTGATTACTGGCGGATGTTCAACCAATATGAGTGTATCATTACATTCGTCGTTTTGGACTTTATCAAGTATCTTATATTGAATGTCCAATGTTTCTTTGTAATCCAATTTACCTAAATCCAGTATGTTTAATTTCATAATAAACCTCCATTTAAGTTTATAAAATAAATCGTTATTTCTTAAAAGAGTTTCTAAGGTGTTGTAATAGTTTATTTTATATTCATATCATGTAAATATTTATAAATTAAATAAGTCACATATTTATTGACTTTCAAATCTAATTTGCCACATTTTTTCATGATGCCCTTGTATATTTCTTCATTTATTTTAAGTGTGACTTTCCTGATCTTCTCATTGTAGTCTGATGGGAAATATGCTTTCATATCAGTTGTTTCAGTATCTTGCGATACTAGAACATTCAGTTTTCTCTTTACTGTAATATCATCTTTTGAACAGAGAACTTTGAAATTTTCATAATAATCTTCATTGATTGTAAATTTAATAACTTTCATAAAAAACCTCCAGTATATCAGGGATTTATTCTTTAGATAGTATATCACAAATCAGATGCCGTTCGCCAAGATAAATAAAACGTTCGATAATAATGCATTGAAGGAATTTTCGTGGTATTATTTATATTAGAAACGAAAAATGAAGTGAGAATAAATTTTATTTGAGGGATATATATGAAAAAATTTGGTTCAGCTGTAGTGTTGGCTGGTGGTAAAAGTTTAAGAATGGGTTTCGATAAACAATTGATTGAAGTAAATGAAAGAAAAATAGTCGAGAATATAATAAATATATTAAATGAAGAATTTGAGGAAATCATACTGGTTACCAATAAACCCCAACACTATATAAGTGAAAATTATAGAATAGTGAAGGATCAGATTGTAGGCAAAGGACCTTTAAGCGGTATTCATATCGGTTTAAAAGAGGCTTCTAGTGAATATGTATATTTTATTGCATGCGATATGCCGAATATCAATATAGACTATATAAAATATATGAAAAGTAAAATAACTAGATTAGAAGTGGATGCTTGCATAACTAGATTTGGACAGTGGATAGAACCGTTCAACAGTTTTTATAGCAAGAGTCTGATAGATTCTATAGAAGAGAATTTAAAAATGAACAAAAGAATGATCAACATACTTTTAGAGGATAAAGAATGTTGTTACATCAGTGAAGAAGATGCAAGAAAATTCAGCATTGATTGGGGTATGTTTTTAAATTTAAACACCAAGAAGGATTTGGAAAATTATACAAAAGACAATAAAATGAATATTAAATGTTTACTTTGACTTGAAGGAGTTAAATGATGGAGTGCATAAAAAAATACTCAATAACAAGAATTCAATCTCAAGATATTATTGATGAAGATGATGATGTAATTGTTGAATACCCACTTACTATATACATTGATGAAGAGGAATTCATTACCCTTTTATGCAGCCCTAAATCTTTAAAACATTTGACTCTCGGGTTTTTGAACTCTGAGGGAATAATTGATTCAAAAGACGATATTGAAGAAGTGACAATATATGAAGATAAAGGAATTGCCTGTGTTCATCTAAAAAGCAATAACGGTTTATTGAAGAAACCAGATGAAAAAAGAACTATTACATCAGGTTGCGGGAAAGGTGCGATGTTTTATGATGTGATAGATTCATTGAAAGTTAAGAAAATTGATGAAATAGAAACTTTGCGAAAAGAAGAAGTAATATCTCTAGTCAAAGAATTTAATAAAAAATCAGATTTGTTTATTAGTACAGGTGGAGTTCATA
>JAYENG010000002.1:0-4620 GCA_034721975.1 Bacillota bacterium | reverse complement strand
GCCTGTTGTCATGCCTCAAAGAATCACTCCTGAGCTTGTAAATATGCTTAAAAAATATCATCCGATTTGGTTGAATACACATTACAATCATTCAAAAGAAATAACACCTGAATCTAAAAAAGCTATTGCATTGTTAGCTGATGCTGGAGTGCCTCTAGGAAACCAATCGGTTCTTTTAAGAGGAATCAATGACAGTGTTACTGTAATGAAGAAATTAGTTCACGATTTAGTGAAAATAAGAGTTAGACCTTACTATATTTATCAATGTGATTTATCTCTCGGCATCGAGCACTTCAGGACTTCAGTATCAAAAGGTATTGAAATCATCGAAGGATTAAGAGGTCACACATCTGGGTTTGCGGTACCCACTTTCGTTGTAGATGCTCCGGGTGGTGGTGGAAAGATTCCTGTAATGCCGAATTACGTTATTTCTCAATCATCAAATAGAGTTATTCTTAGAAACTACGAGGGAGTTATAACAACTTACACCGAGCCGACTGATTATATTCCAATGGAAGATGATATTAAAGGTGAGGGTGTTTTAGAACTTCTTAAAGGCGGAAAGATCGCCATTGAGCCAAACGAATTAGAAAGACATAAAAGAAACGTTCATGAGGAGTAAAATATGACATTAATCGATCAACTCGTCGGAAAATATAATACGATTTCTCTTATAGGAATGGTTAAAAATGCAGGTAAAACTACATTGCTGAACGAGTTGATCGATCAAGCATATTGGGAAGAAATAGTTTTAGGATTGACTTCTATAGGATATGATGGAGAGAAAACAGATTCGGTAACCAATATTCCGAAACCGACTATAGAAGTTTTTCCAGGAACTTTAGTGGCGACGGCTCAGAGTCTGCTTAATAGGGAAAACTTGAGATACGAAGTGCTGGAAGTCACTGATTCAATAACTGTTTTTGGACCGATTGTCATTGTCCGCATGAGAAATCATGCTAAAGTTGAATTGGTCGGACCGAGAAGTAATTATGGAATTGAGAAAGTCAGTAGAATCATGAAAGATTGGGGAGCGAAGCTCATACTTATCGATGGTGCGCTTGACAGGGTCAGCAGCGCTTCACCTGCTTTGGCAGATGGAGTTTTTCTGTCGACTGGAGCGGCACTTTCAAGGGATATGAATCAAGTTGTAAATCAAACGTTGCACAGAATTAATCTTTTAAAGTTAAAAAAAGTTACAAATCACTTGAGTGATTTCAAGATTCTTAAAGCTGATAATAAAATTGGAATCATAGATGATGAAGGACAGATCGATCTTATCGGTCTGAAAACCGGCATAAATGCAGGAAACGAGTTGAAAAATCATTTGAAGAGCACTTCGAAGTATATATTTTTTCCGGGAGCTGTTACTTACAGGACCTTGAAGGATGTTGTAGATTTGACACATGGTAAAGTTAGTGTTGTGGTTTCTGATGGAAGCAAGTTGTTTCTCGGGAGGGATAATTATCATGAACTTCTTGCGAAGGGATTAAGTGTAGTCGTTTTAGATGAAATTAACTTATTAGGGGTTTCTATCAATCCTTATTCTCCAAAAGGGTATTACTTCGACAGTGAAATATTAAAACAAAGATTAACGGACAAGCTTAAAAATATAAAAGTAATGAACGTTTTTGAATCATAGGGGGTAATGTGTTTTTTAAATTTTCTGCAGATGAGAAGCTCGATATTGATTATATTCTTGAAAAAATCAACGTTTCAAGTGTATACGGCAAGAGTAGGAAAGTGAATATTAAACCGTATTTTGATAAGGATACTTTAGAATCCGAGTATGATCTTATGGATCGTGTAATCGAGGACCTTTTAAAGCATAAACTAACCTTTACCAAGGTAAGAAATGTTTTGAAAGATATAAAAGAGATTAGAGGTACAATCGCTCGACTAGAAGAGGAAATTGTTTTATCTGAGGTTGAATTTTTTGAACTTAAAAAATTTGCTTTTGGAGTTAGATTATTAAACAATCTAATGCTTCCACTAAAAAACTTGCCGGAAATATTGGCAAAAAGATTAGTAGATGTAGAAAAAATATTAGATCCTAAAGAGGATAAGATTCCGACCTTTTATATCTATGATGATTATTCAATAGTTTTGAAAAAGACAAGAGAAGAAATTGATAAGTTGAATAAGGATATTGAAGTCGAGAAGAAAATTCTATTTGGTGAATTGTCGAAGAAATATGATTTAAAGATAAGACCTAACGGTGAGATAAGAATTTCAAAATCGAATCCACGCTATGAAGACATTATTAATGATGATAACTTTGTATATTTATCCGAAAACTACGGACTGGTTGTATTTATAATCAACCTGAATCACGGTTATAGTGAATTGATGAAAAAACTTAATGAGTTGAAGGAAATAGAACAAAGCGAAGAGGAAAAAGTCAAGATTGATTTAAGTGATCGATTGAAAGCACATGCATCGTTGTTTCTTGATAACATCGATAGGATAGGACATCTGGATTTTATCCTGGGAAAAGCAAGTTTTGCCATAGCTTATAAATTAACAAGACCGGAAATAACTATGGGTGATTCTTTTGAGATAGAAGGCGGAATCAATGTTCCTGTATCTGACAGACTCAGAAAAGAAGGGTTGGAATACACTCCTATCGATATTTATTTGCAAAGAGGAGCTAGTGTGATAACTGGTTCCAATATGGGAGGAAAAACCGTAAGCCTTAAATTGATGGGACAAATAGCGGCTATGGCTCAACATGGTTTATTTGTTCCTGCTAAAAGAGTAAAATTTCCTTTGAGAGATTATATATATATTTCAGTGGGAGATACTCAGGATATGTCATTGGGACTTAGTTCGTTTGCGGGTGAAATGGTAGCGCTTTCTGAAATCATCAATCAATCTGATAAAAGAGGATTAATACTTGTAGATGAACTTTCGAGAGGAACAAATCCACAAGAAGGCTATGCGATTTCTAGAAGCATCACAGATTATTTAAATGATTCAAATTCCATTTGTGTATTTACATCTCACCTTGATGGAATAACTAGTGGAAAAATTCACTATCAAGTCAGAGGACTCAAGGATATAGATTTTGAAAGCATGATTGAAGGGCAATCTGTTATTGAAAATTTACATTATCAGATGGATTTCACTCTTGAGAGAGTTGATGATAAAGAGCAAGTACCAAAAGAAGCTATCTCGATTGTCCAGATGTTGGGATTGAATGAGAAAATTATTGTCGGAGCTAAAGAGTATTTATTACAAAACCAGAAAGGAGGCAAAAAAAATGAGTAAATTAAATTTAGATTTTAAAGTAGCTGAGGAAGCAAGAAATTCGGCTAAGAATATCGCTATAAATATTCAAGAATTTATCGAGCAACATACTACTGTAACAGTAGAGAGAACAATACTGAGATTGATAGGCGTCGATGGCGTCGATGAAATAGATAGACCGCTTCCGAATATAGTTGTCGAAAAACTTAAAAATCAAGGAAAACTTTCATTGGGAATCTCATATTTCATGGGTAATGCAATGGTTTATACAGGAAAATCAGCTCAAGAGATTGCCGAATCAGTAAGCAAAGAAGAACTCGATTTATTTGGTATTCCTACGCAGGATTTTGATAAAGTGCAGGAAAAAATAACAGATGCTGCTGTTGAAGCGGTTAAAAAAATCAAAGCAAATAGAGAAACTAGAGATAAGTATTTAACAGACCTTGGGGAGGGTCCAAAGCCTTATCTATATGTAATTGTTGCAACAGGGAATATCTACGAAGATGTCAATCAGGCGAAGGCTGCTGCGAGACAAGGTGCAGATATTATTGCAGTGATTAGGTCTACTGCACAAAGTTTGCTGGATTATGTGCCATATGGTCCAACAACAGAGGGCTTCGGAGGAACATTTGCAACTCAGGAAAACTTTAAAATCATGCGTGAAGCTCTAGATGAAGTTGGAGAAGAAGTTGGAAAATATATTCGCCTAGTCAACTATGCATCGGGATTATGCATGCCTGAGATAGCGGCTATGGGAGCACTAGAAAGACTGGATATAATGCTTAATGATGCTCTTTATGGAATTCTATTTAGAGATATCAATATGCAAAGAACTCTTATTGATCAATTTTTCTCGAGAGTCATAAATGGTTTTGCAGGAATTATCATTAATACTGGCGAGGATAATTACCTTACAACATCAGATGCGGTTGAAGAAGCGCATACAGTGATTGCTTCACAATTTATCAATGAGCAATTTGCCCTTTTGGCAGGATTAAAAGAAGAGCAGATGGGTCTTGGTCATGCTTTTGAAATGGATCCGTCTATTGAAAATGGATTTTTACTTGAATTGGCGCAGGCTCAAATGGCGAGAGAAATCTTCCCGAAGGCTCCGCTTAAATATATGCCTCCGACTAAGTATAAGACAGGGAATATATTTAAAGGCCATATACAAGACGCACTTTTCAATATGATAGCAATAACTACAAATCAAGGTATTCAGCTTCTTGGAATGTTGACGGAAGCTATTCATACACCATTATTGCAGGATAGAGCTTTATCGATAGAGAATGCTAAATATGTATTTAATAATATGAGAAACCTTGGAGATGAAATTGAGTTCAAAGAGAATGGAATCATTCAAAAAAGAGC
>JAYENG010000001.1:0-26532 GCA_034721975.1 Bacillota bacterium | reverse complement strand
GATATACATTCTAATATCTGCTTTTTTAATAAGGATGTTAGAAAGCGTTGAATCTTCAGGAAATACAGCCAATCCGTAACTGAAAGATAATTTTATAGCTTGATTATCAAACGCCAAGTGATGATTTTCCGCTTTTTTTAGCATGAAATCAAGTTTTTCTTCTACCTCTTGCTTAGTAGTATTAAAAAAAACTATTATAAATTCATCGCCGCCATAGCGGGCGAAGATATCTGATTCTCTGATATTTTCGTTAATGATACCGACGAGGATTTTAAGGGCTTTATCGCCTGCGCTGTGTCCGTGCAAATCGTTGACTTTTTTAAGATTATTCATATCGACTAGACTGATAATAAATGATTCATTGTACCTTAGTGCTTTTTTATAGTAATCAGCAAATAAATTCTCGAAATATGAACGGTTGAATATTCCTGTCAAACTGTCGTATTTCGACAATTCAACGGTTTTTTCATACATGATGTAATTATTAAGCGCGATGCTTATTTGATTGGATATGTATTTCATGACTGGGACGATTTCTTCTGAAAAAGCGTTCTCCTTTTCGCTGTCGATATTCAACATACCGTAAAGTTTATTGTTTATAAAAATGGGAGAGCTGACAGAAGAGAGTACATCATATGCATTCATGTCGTCAAAAGACTCATATTTTTCGCTTTCGATGTGTTCTTTATTAAATGTTCTCAAGTTGCCGGAAATCTTCGGCTCTTTAATGTCGCCGTTCGACATGACATAAATGAAAGTTTCTGAAAGATCCAAATTAATAGTCTGTAAGTCATTAAGCTTATAGCCGTAAGATGCAATATATTCAGTGATTTTGTCATCTGCGTTTCTTATGACGCATCCATGAGACGCATCAGGTATTATTTCAATTGTTTTTTCTAAGATGAAATTTAGAAAGTCCAATTGATTATCAAATTCCAGAATGGAATTACTTATTTCTAATAGAAAATCTTTTGTTTTTATATTTTGTTCCAAAGAAATATTTAGTGTATTGATTTCTTGAGTCAAATCTGATTGAATTTTGTAAATTGATTCGATATTTAAAAATATATTTTTGAATATTTTAGGAGCATTGTACATCAATCCAAGGAAATTATTCTCTTCAAAAAATGCATTGATATCTGATGGGAAAATAGAGTGCAGTTCTTTTTGTGATTTTTTGATGTAAGCATTTAATACGCTTGCAGAAAAAGTTCTATATCCTACAAAAACAGATAAAACAACTATGGACTGCAACAATAAAGCATAGGGATTCGGCAACAGCATATCAATTGAGATAATCAATACAATCGATATCAGAGAGGCAATTAACGATAATTTATACACACTGATTAACTTTCTTAACATCTGAGCATCTCCTAAATTGACTTAGCTAGTTGAAATCCAAAATGTACAAGGAATAATCCTAGAATTAAATTGATTGAAATATTTAAAATTCCAGAGAAAAATTTATCTCCTGTGAAAAATATATAACTCTCAAGCATATATGTCGAGAAAGTGGTAAAGGCTCCGACGAAACCCGTTGTAAACATTAATATATACTCCTGTGGAATATTTGTCGACTTGATTAATTTGTATGATATAAAACCCAATATGAAACTTCCAATGGCATTTACGAATAATGTACCGAAAGGGAACGAACTATTCAATGATTTTGATATAATATATCTTAAGGAGCTTCCAAAGAAACCGCCTATGCCTACATAAAGAATATTTTTTAACATGATGCACCTCTAAATGTTTAGTTTTATTGGATAATGGTGTTTATTTAATGGTATTATAAGTATATTATAACAGAAAATTATTGGAAGGAGGATTAAATGGATAAATTATTTTCGCCTCAAGTGATATGGGTGACATTAATAATTGTTTTTATTATTATTGAGGCAGTATCTCTTGGATTAGTTTCTATATGGTTTGCCTTTGGTGCGCTAATTGCATTGATTAGTTCTTATTTCATTGATTCGATTATTATCCAGATTACTTTGTTTGTCTTTGCATCAGTAATTTTACTGTATTTCACCAAGCCGATCGTGCAGAAATATTTAAAAGCTGGAAGAGAGAGAACGAATGTAGATAGTCTGATTGATGAAAAAGGACTGGTTGTTAAAGATATCAAGAAGCATCAAACAGGACATGTTAAAGTAAAAGGGCAGATATGGACCGCTTATAGCGACGAAGATATTGATAATGGAGTGGAAATCGTTATAGAAAAAGTAGAAGGAGTTAAATTAAAAGTTAGAAAGGATGATAAATAGATGTTTAATTTTATAATAATGCTTATTGTTATCGCTTTAGCGGTAGTCTTGATAGTGATGAATATCAGAATAGTTCCACAGGCGAATGCTTTTGTAATAGAAAGACTAGGGGGGTATTTAAAA
Organism: Bacillota bacterium; assembly: GCA_034721975.1. GTDB lineage: Bacteria > Bacillota > Clostridia > Peptostreptococcales > Acidaminobacteraceae > DAOURC01. Next base: position 24,133 of record JAYENG010000001.1, on the reverse strand, counting down.
ACTTGGGGCGTTGGACTTCATATTAAAATTCCTTTGATTGATAGAATAGCCGAGAAGGTGGATTTAAAAGAAAAGGTGATTGATTTTCCCCCCCAACCGGTTATAACAAAAGACAATGTTACAATGAAAATCGATGCGGTTATATATTTTCAGATTACAGATCCGAAGCTTTATACTTATGGAGTTGTAAGACCGATGGTGGCTATAGAGAATTTGACAGCTACTACACTTAGAAATATCATAGGACAGCTGGAACTAGATGAAACATTGACTAGTAGGGATTTAATCAATACTCAGATGAGAAGTATTTTAGATGAAGCCACAGACCCTTGGGGTATTAGAGTAAACAGAGTTGAAGTGAAAAACATCATACCACCTCAAGACATTCAAAATGCGATGGAAAAACAGATGAGGGCTGAAAGAGAGAGAAGAGAGGCGATATTAATAGCAGAGGGAAAAAAACGTTCAGCAATCCTCGTTGCCGAAGGTAATAAAGAATCTAATATACTAGATGCTGAAGGTGAAAAAAGATCTAATATTTTACGTGCTGAAGCAAAAAAAGAAGCGGCTATACGAATAGCAGAAGGTGAATCATTGGCGATTAAAATGATTAAAGAAGCAGATCCGACTAAGGAAATCTTGACTTTAAGAAGTTTCGATGCATTCATAGAAGCATCCAACGGTACTGCAACTAAGATTATCATTCCATCTGAAATACAAAGTTTAGCAGGACTTGCGACATCACTTAAAGAATTAATGACGAAAGAAGAAAAAGAAGCTTAATTACTTCGTTTTTAAATAATGATTGGGGGGATTAAATGGGAAAAAATATTGGCTTTCCTAAAATGCATAAGGAAATTAACGAAATAAGAGCCTTTTTACCAGCTTTTTTTGGTGAATTAAAAGAATCTGATATAGAAATATGGTTAGAGAACGATTATGGTAAAGAAATGGGTTTTGCAAAAGAAGATTATCTCAAGGAAAATGGAAATATCATATTTGATAAAAAGGAAGTTGTATATTCTAGAGATATTGTAATAGTACTTAGAGCACCGATAAACGAGGAATTGAAGAGTATGAAAAGAGATTCTGTGCTAATTTCCATGCTTCATTATATTACGCGTGAAAGAAGAAATTTATTTATGGAGCAATTGGGAATCATTCCGTATTCAATGGATTCTATGGTGGATGATGATAATCGTCGTGTAGTTGTAAATAATTATGAAACTTCATTTAATGGTGCTAAAATTGCGATAGAACAATTAGAAAATGAATTAAACGTTGTAAGCATTGATAGACCGATTAATGTCGCTATAATTGGGATGGGTGAAATTGGTCTTACAGTCGCGAGAGCTTTTAAAGATTTATCAAATGAAAGATTAAGTAAACTAAGAAGTGAATATAATGGATTGAAAATCACCATGCTTACTAGGAGTATAACAGGCGATTCAAAACTTTTAGTCGAAGAGTTGAGAAATGCTGATATTTTAGTGGATGCATCATCTAGGAACGACACCTCAAAGTATATAGTTGGCAATCGAATGATAAAGGAATTACCTGCACATGCTGTTGTTTTAGACATAACAGCGGACCCTTATGATTTTGGAAAATATCCACCTCAAGTAAAGGCAATTGAAGGAATTCCAACGGGAACTCTCGATCAAATCGTATTTGAAATCAACAATGAAGCTTATGAAGAAATTAACGATAGCATAGCTACAACTGATAGAAGAACAGTTGTAAGTTGTAATGCTTGGCCTGGAGTAAATCCGGTAACATCGATGGGATTGTATGGGCGCCAACTATTGCCGATATTAAAAGTTCTAATTAATACTGGGCATGAAAATCTGGATGTCAATTCAAAAGGTTATTATGAACGTATATTGTATAGATCATCATATGAGTATTTTAAAAATTTATAGTATATAGCTGAATAAGTATGTAAATGTAGGAGATGACTTTGTGAAAACCCTTGAATTGTTAGCTGAAAAGTTAAATGCTATGAATATCATTTGGGCAATAGGTGCATCGACGGTTTTATATTTCAACGGGCATGAAAAAGAGCCGAATGATATCGATCTATTTATTGAAGAAAAAGATTATGAAGGAGTTAGATACAATCTTCTGAAATATGGTGAAGAAAAAATTAAAATTGATAATAATGATATTTATAACACTCAAAGATTTACGACGATTGTTATTGATGAGACGGAAATAGATATCATTTCAGGATTTTATATACGCCATATTGAAGGAGAATTCAGATTTGTATTTGATGAAAAATCTATTGATAAAGTTGTTGATGTAGGAAATCAAAAGGTGAATATTATGGCCCTTGAAGATTGGTATATCTTATATCAGCTTATTCCAGGAAGAGAGAAAAAAGTACAAATCATTAAGGAATTACTAGAAAAGAAAGAAAAAACAAGAGTAGACCTTATCAATAGAGTGTTGGAATTAAAATTGCCAACCGAAGTCAGAAAATCGGCGAGAGAAATAATCAAGTAGAAATTACTTGGTTATTTTTTTTAGGAAATTTGGCAAGAATCCTACCTATTTCAATGAGGCTGCTGAAAAAGCACACCAAAATAGAATGGTTTTTTATACAAAAAGGATATTAGCCTGCTTGTTTCGAATAATATAAAGAGAAGACTAAGCACATAGGAGGTCATATATTAAATAACCAGCAGGAATTGATGATCAGTAAACATTTGGAACTTTATGATATTTTGATTCCAGAGGATCATATTCTCAAACGGATTAATAACTTGGTTGATTTTTCTTTTGTTATGGAAGAAGTTAGGGCGAATTATAGTGATACTATGGGACGAGGTGCTCAAAACCCCATCTAGTTGTTTAAGTATTTAATGATTAAAGATTGAAATGAATTGTCAGATAGAGATCTTATTAATCGTACCTGTACTGACATGGCATTCAAATATTTTCTTGGTCTCGCACCTGAAGAAACAAATCTCATTCATCCCACAACTTTGACAAAATTCAGAAGACTTCGCTTAAAAGGAGAAAATCTTTTGGATAAACTTATTCAAAAGACAGTAGAGATAGCGATTGCTAATACTATAGATATGGGAGACACATTAATCGTAGATGCTACTCATACATGAGCAAGATATCATCATAAATCCATGGAGGAAGTCTTGATAGATAGAGCGAAGAAGTTAAGAAAAGAAGTATACCGCTTAGATGAAACTATGAAGAAAGATTTCCCAAAGAAACTACAAAATCCATCGTTAGATGAAGTGATTGATCATTGTGAAAAAGTTGCTGATGTAGTAGAACAAAACCCAAACCTCAAGATACGAAATCACATCAATAAACGACTTAATTATCTAAGAGAGGGAATAGAGGACACAGAAAACGCTCTTGCACAAAGTCATGATGCGCAAGCCCGTGTTGGTTACAAAGCTGTTGATGCGCCATTTTTGATTATAAAACACATATTGGAATTTCAGAAAACCGAATTATTACAGCAGCTACAATAACTTCTGGAGAGAAAACAGATGGACCTTAGCTAAAAGAACTTGTTGAAAAGACAGAACATAACGGAGTCGAATTGAATGAAATCATTGGGGATGCAGCTTATTCAGGAAAAGATCATGATATTAAAATAATTTCAAAATTAAACCCGGTGAAATCCAATGGAAATCGCATTGGAGAAGATCGTTTTACATTCAATAAAGATGCTGATATGTTTGTATGTCCTGCAGGACACTTGGCGATAAAAAAAGTACTGACTGGTGAAAAGAAGAATAGCAATAAAAATCAAGGAATAAGATATTATTTTGATGTTGAAAAATGTAAAGTGTGCCCACAGAGAGACGGTTGCTATAAATCGGGGGTAAAAACAAGAACGTATACAGTGACAATAAAATCAGATATTCATAAAGACCAAGAAGAATTTCAGAAAAGTGAATACTTTAAGAAACGGTATCGTGTGAGATATATGATTGAAGCAAAAAATGGCGAACTCAAAAACCAACATGGGTATGATGTAGCAAATTCATCAGGCTTATTTGGTATGCAAATGCAAGGTGCCATGTCAATATTTATGGTTAATATCAAGAGAATATTGAATCTCTTGCAGGAAAAACAAGAAGATAATCAATAAAAAACAAGTCAATATTTTTGAATAAAAAACAATCCTATCAAAATATTTATACTTCCCAAATTGTACAAATAATTTAATCAGTTTTTCAGCAGCCTCATTTCAATTGGGAGATGAATTGCTTGTTTTGAGGTTGAAAAATACTGCAAAATATGTAAAAATATGCTATCCCATTAATAGGAATATGTATTCGTATTGTGTGAGGAGGAGCTAATGATTCTAACTAAAAAAATCATCTTCAAAGCGAATAAAACAGAATCAATTGTTTTGAGACTCCTTTCATTTGCGTCTACAAGGCTATCACAAGACAGAGGGCTTATCGGATTCTCCGGGGAGTGGCTGATGAGTTTAGAATCGAGAATTTTGGGACCCACAACCTCAGGAAGACGTTTGGGTACCATTTGTACCAGAAGACAAAGGATGTTGTGACACTTCAGGAGATCTACAACCATTCGGATCCGTCGGTGACTCTTAGGTATATTGGGATCAATCGCCAATTGGTGAACAAAGCGTATAAAGCGTTCGTAATATTGTAATTATAAAGATTTTGAATATCGATGTGGAGCAGAGACTATTGTGAGGTGGCGGATGAGATTTCATAATGGGAATATGAAATCTTATTACACAAAAGCCATTTACAATTTGTAGTAGTGGATCGCTGAAGTTCATTTAGTGCTCGTGATTATTGAAATTCTATACATTAAAAAAGGGCTCTGTTCAGGGAGCCCTTCTGGCGGTTACTAAAATAACTTCAGTCAAAACTGTAGCCATAATCAAATATTATTCTCCCAAAATGGAATCCGTGAGAGCTTTAATATCATTACTCATTATGATCTATTTTTTTGAAAATTTTATAAACAAATGTTGCGATTGCAATCAACGAAAGCGTTTTAACAACATTGAGAATCAACAGAATGATATTCAGAAATTGAATATATGATCCTATTGAATTTTGAACAATTCCAGCTTCCATATTTAATTCACCACATTCCTATCCAAGTTGAATATCCCGTTCTGAACAGAATAGCTGTATGTAAATACAATATTCTCTTCATATAAAACAATTTGAGAGTCTTCAGTTATCAAATAGTAGGTAAAGTGCCCGCCGGTGTCGATAGTTACAGTTTTATAATCACCAGAATAATCAAGGTCGTTAAAGGTTGAATTATGATAGTAGCCGATTCCTAAAGTATAGCCTGTGATATCAGAGTCTAGATTTGTAACACTCTGTATCTCACTTGTTATGACGTCGTATGTAACTTTGGAGTATGCATTGTGGTCATAAAGCCCACAATCACAATATACCATTAGATTCACACTTTCTGTATCGAGACTGCGTGGTGATATCTCCATACTTTCGATAATATCAGAAACATCAACCTGATGACCTATAGTGCCTTTTCTTAATTCTTGAAGTGCGTCTTCTAAAGAAACACCTTCCGGTACAGGATAGGGAGTAACGCCTTCTGGTAATTCGGAACTGTCAATAACTCGGAATTCAATAACTTCGTTAGGGCGTTTGTTACCTGCGTCTGCATAAACTGTTCCAAGCGTCGCTAATAAAACAAATACTAAAATAAGTGAAATATGTCTTTTCATCTTCTGCGCTCCTTTCATTAATGAGAGCTTCCCTATGTTCCACAACTGTGTTAAGACATAATTGAACGAATCATCTTACAGAGATAATCAGTTGCAATTTTTTTCACGTAGATTGATTGATGACTTAACACATATTGAGAACGGTAAATATTAGCGGTGTACTTTTGAATGTGGTTACATCAATATATTACATTAAAACCAAAATAATGTAAAGTATATTCTAAATTTACATAAAAGAGTATAATATACACAAAATATCAATAATGTCTTTTTAAAAATGACAGATACAACATAAAATAAGAGGCATGACTAGTTGATACTTCTAGTATCACAGTGTTTAATAATTAAAATTAAGGGTGCATTAGATCAAATTCAAAATAATATTGGTGCTATTAACTCTTTTGATCCCCGCGGAAACAATCCAAAATCAGCCCATGACGGCATTAAGAGGAATATTGAAAGCGCATCATCTGCTCTTCTGACTCACCTTACAATTTTTATCACATATAAGCTGATGTCGACAAAATCATATACTGAAAATGAGGTTGAAAAAACAATCACTGAAATTAAAAGTAAAAAAAGTGAAATATCTAATGAATTGGCAAACATTAAGTCAAGTGAAACTGCGATGTTAGATGATATTAAAGCAGTTGCAGGGAGTACTTCAGTTGCGAAACATTCAGAGATCTTCATGACAGAGTCAAAAAATCATGAGAAGGCTAGAAAGTGGTGGTTAGTTGCTACCGTTGTAATGATTTTGGTTTCAGCAGCATATGGTGTGCTGTTATTCTTTAATATACTAGATATTGCGAGTGAATATTCTCAATCATTGTATGCAACCGTTCAGATTTCTTTAGCAAAAATAATTCTATTTTCGATGTTATCGTATGCGTTATTTTTATGCAACAAGAACTATCGTGTTCATCAACATCTGTCTGAGATAAATAAACATAGACACAATGCTTTAAGGACCTTTGAAACTTTTATCGAAAGTGCTAATGATGCTCAAACCAAAAATGCGATTTTACTCCAAGCGTCTCAGATAATTTTCAATCATTAAATGACAGGTTTCCTTGCAAGCGAAGAGTCTGGAATTAATAACATTCGAGTTATGGAAATATTTAAGAATATTGTCAGTGAGAATAGTTATTTTATGTGAAACTATGTTGACATACACCGAATGCAGACAGCGTTGGTGCTTTTAACATCATGAGACTGTATTGTCAAAAGCATAAGGTGCAGTTCAAAGGAACAGCAGCTTATCTAAGCAACCCGACAAAACTGAGTTTTGATCAAATATCGAAATATCTGTGTAATGCTAAAAGGCGTAGCAGTAGCAGCTCTGGACAAGCTGTAATGGTAGAATAACGAGAGTTATGCTACCATTAGAAGAAAAGATATTTCAATGCCGAGTAGTTCACTAAAAATACAAGATATTGTGAAAATTGTGGAGAAATTCTACATATAGATTAAGAACATTATTAAAAGGGTATATCTTTTATAACTTAATAAAAGGTAGGTGGTTGGATGTATAATGCTTCGTTTGTCAACTTAACCATGATAGAATCTGACTTATCAACTTTATTCACAAGAGACGAACATGATTTAAATGATTACATTTTATTTGATTTTGAATTTAACAACAGGTTATATGTTTTTAGTGGTTTAGTAATCGGAAAAGAAAAAATGAACAACCAGTTTCTCTATTTTATAGAAGTTTTTGATATGAATGCTGATCTTCTTGACAATATTGAGCGATATGAGAATTCTATTAAGAATGGGGTAATTAATTAGTCTTGACATTAAACTGTAGTTTGTTATGATTATAAAAATGAATAAATGCAATGATGAGAATTAGTAGTGTTTGTTGGGACTTTAGAGATCAAGGTGGTTGGTGAAAACCTTGGCGAAGATAATTCATGAATTACGTCTTTGAGCATCTGTAGGAAACTATAGCGTTTATCATGCGTTAAATGATTTGAGGCATTTTTAATTAAATGTGAAAAAAGGTGGTACCACGGGAACACTCGTCCTTTAGGGAGAGATGTTCCTGTTTTATTTTTTGAGGGGGTAAAAAATTATGAGGAATGTATATGACGTATTACTTGAAAGAGGATTTATCGAGCAGATGACTCATGAACAAGAAATAAAGGAATTGTTGGAAAAAGAAAAAGTGACTTTTTATATAGGATTTGACCCGACGGCAGATAGTCTGCATATAGGGCATTATCTTCAAATCATGGTAATGAGTTATATGCAACAATACGGACACAGACCTATCGCGCTTATTGGCGGAGGAACAACCATGGTTGGTGATCCAAGTGATAGAACAGGTATGCGCCAACTGATGACTCAGGAAACTATTCGAGCTAATGGTGAGAATTTCAAGAAAGTGTTTAATAAATTCCTAGACTTTGATGATGACAAAGCTATCATGGCAAATAACGCTGATTGGCTGTTGAGTTTGAATTATGTCGAATTTTTAAGAGAAGTAGGGGTTCATTTTTCAGTAAATAGAATGTTGGCGGCTGAGTGTTATAAGAACAGAATGGAAAAAGGATTAACTTTCTTAGAATTCAACTACATGATAATGCAGGCTTATGATTTTTACGTACTTCACGATAAGTATGGCTGCAAAATGCAGTTTGGTGGAAATGACCAATGGTCGAATATCTTGGCTGGAGCAGATTTGATCAGGAAGAAAGACAGGGAAGATGCATTCGGTATGACGTTTGCTTTGTTGACAAATAGTGAAGGCAAGAAAATGGGCAAGACTGAAAAAGGTGCGCTTTGGCTTGATCCAGAAAAGACGTCGCCTTATGAGTTTTATCAGTACTGGAGAAATGTAGATGATGCTGATGTTGAGAAATGTTTGTCGTTATTGACATTTTTACCGATGGATAAAGTAAATGAACTCGGCTCGTTAGAAGGAGCGGAGATTAACAAGTCAAAAGAAATTCTTGCATTTGAAGTTACAAAACTAGTTCATAGTGAAGAAGATGCAAACAAGGCTCAAGAAGCTTCAAGAGCTCTTTTCGGAAAGGGACAGGATTTAAGCAATGTTCCTACTATACAATTAGAGAAGGCTAAAATCGAAGAAGGTCTTAAGATCATAGATTTATTAGCTGAAAAAAATATTATTCAAACCAAATCTGAAGGTAGAAGAATGATCGGGCAAAATGGTATTTACTTAAATGATCAGACTGTCGAATCTCATGAATACTTGATAAATATAAATGATTTTACTGATGGATTTGCGATGATTAGAAAAGGCAAGAAGAAATACTATAAAGTCGAATTGATTTAGGTGTCAAAGATGATCGGTATAGTAAAAAAAATAAATTTAAGTGTTACTAGAGGTCGACCGCGGGTAAAAATCGATCAAGGTGAATTTATCAAGAATGAAGGATTGAAAGGAGATAGCTATTTCGGAAGCAAAGTTGAAGTAGTTATGCTTCCTTATGCCAACCGTATTGAAGTTGATAATTCAAAAGAGAACGGTTTGTGCTTTGAAAGATTTCTAGAGACTTTGTCCATTGATTTTAATGATTTCACACCTAAAATTGGTGATGTTCTAACAATCGGAACAGCAGAGTTTAAAGTGGCTTCTTTGGGAAAGAGATGTTTTCCGGAATGCGAGATTGTTCAAAAGAGAAAAACGTGCGCTTTGTCAAGAGGAACAGTTTATCTCGATGTAATCAAATCCGGGGTTGTTTCTATAGGTAATAGGGTTATTTTAAAAAGTAGGGGATTAGATGATAGAAGTTAAGAATTTGACGAAGATTTATCCAATTTCTAAAAAAGAACAGAAGAAAAACAAGATAAAAAAATATGAAGTGAAGGCTGTTGAGGATGTTTCTTTTACAGCGAATCCAGGAGAAATTTATGCTTTGCTTGGACCGAATGGTGCCGGTAAAACAACCGCTTTAAGATGTATTTCTACATTGATAAAGCCGACAAATGGAGAAATAAATGTCAATGGGTTCAATGATTCTGAGAAAATCAGAGAAAATATTAGTTTTTTAACTAATGAACTTAAGTTGGAGGATCATTTTTCAGCTGATTTCACTATGAATTTTTTTGGTGGTTTAAGAAATATGACGAGTGAAAAAACAGAAGAGAGAAAAGATTATCTGTTTGATATTTTAAAAATCAAAGGGTTTAAAAACAAGAAGATCGGTGATCTTTCAACAGGAATGAAGCAAAAACTTGGAATAGCGGTTAGTTTGATTCATGATCCGGATGTCATTATATTTGATGAACCGACAAATGGTCTGGATGTTTTAACGGCAAAAATAGTCACTGATTATCTTATAGAGATGAAAGGGAAAAATAAAACAATTATTATTTCGACACATGTTATGAGGGTAGCGGAGAAATTAAGTGATAAAATTGGAGTTCTTATCGGTGGGCACTTGGTAATGGAAGGAACATTAGAGAAAATTCTTTTAGAAACGAATACTGAATCGCTAGATGATGCTTTCTTTAAATTATATGAAATATATGGTGAGCAAGATGGATAAAAGATTGTTTGTGATAATAAAAAAAGAATTACTACGAGTTTTTACAGATAGAAGATTGGTTTTTACAGTGATATTACTTCCCGGATTAAGTATTGCTTTGATATATTCGATTATGGGGATGGTTATAGGGAACATAGAAGATGAACGATCAGTGCATAAATATTTGATGGAAACTTATAATGCGCCGAGTAGTTTTGTTGAATATGTGGAAAAATCACCTTACGATAGGGTAAACTTAAATGAAGTATCTTCTATTGCGGATTTAGAGGGCTCAAAAGGAAAACTTCTCGATGAAGCTATCGATTTGGTTTTAGTGTTCGACAATGGCTTTGATCAAGAATTAGGTGAATATGAAAATTTGAATATTCCCAATATCGATTCTTACTATAATCCTATCAGTGATTACTCTCAAGATGCGAGAGGATACATTGTAAACAGTCTACTTCAAGATTATAAAATATCGATAGTCGGTGAGAGACTGGGCAATGTCGAATATACAAATGTATTTACTGTCGATTTGGGAAATGATGAAGCATCGGTTGCGCCTGAAGAAAAAATGGTCGGGACTATGCTAAGCAGATTTTTTCCGATTCTGATTTCCATATTCCTTTTTGCGGGTGCTATGGGTATCGGTATGGATATGGTTGCCGGTGAAAAAGAGAGAGGTACCATGGCGACGATACTATTGACTCCTGTTAAAAGAGAAACGATCGCTTTAGGAAAACTGATCAGTTTGGCAGTCGTGGCGGTTGTCACCACTCTTTCATCACTTTTGGGAATTATCCTATCTATCCCATTTTCTTCGAAGATTTTTGGCGCGGCGATAAGTATCAATAAAATTACGTTTACATCCTGGCAAATAATATTAATCTTAATAACACTACTATTATTAGTCAGCATATATGTTGGATTGATTATTTTAATATCTGTTATTGCCAAGAGTGTTAAAGAAGCTGGTTCATATATTGCTCCTATATATATGATAGTAATTATTTCAGGAGTGCTAGCAATGTTGGGCGGTGGAGAAACAACAATAGTTAAATACATGATTCCCATCTACGGCAATATTATTGTATTACAGAACATTTTCAGTTTTGATGTAAATTTTATGTATTTTGCAGTAAATTCAATAGTTACAATACTTGTAACTGCGGGGATAGTATTAGTTATAAGAAAGATGTTTTATTATGAAAAATATATGTTTTAACAGCATTTCAAAGCGATTTACTGTTGGTTTTTTGTTTATATATTACAAAAAGCTTGAAAATGTTGCAATTTGAAAAGTTTCTGATATACTTTTTAAAGTCTTTATTTTAGGAGGGAAAAGTATGACTATGAATAGAAATATTTCAATAGCAACAATCTTTTTCATCTTGTTATTTATTATTGTAGTTGCTCAAAACATTTATTTAAATGAAAATATTAAAAATATAGAAGCACAAAATATTAATCAAGTAAGGCAAATTAATATGTTGAGTAAAGAAATGACTGCTTTAGAAGATGAAAATTTAATTATTAGACGTGTGTTATCTGATGAAAAAGAAGTTGCAGATAGTTACAGGTTATTAGTAGGAGATTATCAAGGCGATGATTTGATTGCCAAGGCAAAAGAGATCAAGTATGATACACCACTTGATTTTGAAACAGCATATATTGTCGCGAAGTATGCAAATGAATTTGATCTGAATGTTTCATTGATTCTTTCTGTAATGGAATTGGAAAGTAATTTTAGTCAGTATGAAGTGGGAGCAGATGATGATAGAGGATATATGCAGATTATCCCTTCTACGGAAAAATGGCTAGCTGAAGAATTTGGTGAAAAAATAGGGATTTCTTATGACCCTGATCGCATTTTTGAACCAGAGTACAACATTGGGTTGGCGTCGATATATATCAACTTGCTTCAAAATGCTTATGGAAATAATTATGACAGGATATTATCGGAATATAACAGAGGTCCGTATAATTTAAAAAAATACTACGAGGAAAACAATACATATGAAACAACGTATTCTCGTGTTATTTTGACAAAAGAGCAAAAGTATTTAGCATTGAACAATTAGGTAAAAGATAGTAGACAAAAAGTGTTTACTATCTTTTTTTATTATTACAATGTATAATATTGTAAAAAGGACAAAGTGGGGGATGGTATGAAAATAAAAAAAGCAGTGATTCCGGCAGCGGGTTTTGGGACGAGGTTTTTACCGACTACTAAAGCGATGCCTAAAGAAATGATAAATATTGTTGATAAGCCTGCTATTCAATATGTTGTAGAGGAAGCTGTAGATAGTGGAATAGAAGAAATCTTGATAATTGTTTCTAGAAATAAAGAAATGATTATGAACCATTTTGATGAAACTCCAGAGCTGGATCAACTTTTAGAAAAGAAAAACGATAAGAATTTGCTGAAAATTTCTAAAGAATTGGCTGGAAAAGCAAAAATCTTTTATGTAAGGCAAGGATTGGCAGGAGGGCTCGGACATGCAATTCACTGTGCAAAAGAATTTGTAAATGGCGAACCGTTTGCTGTTCTTTTACCTGATGACATAATGGATGCCAAGGTACCTGTTGTCAAACAATTGATGGAATCGTATGGAAGACATAATGGAACGATATTAGGAGTGCAATCAGTGCCTAGAAACGATATATCAAAATACGGGATAGTTGCCGGTGATGAAATAGAAGACGGAGATATGATTGTGTCGGGAATGATCGAAAAACCTTCTATTGAGGAAGCTCCTTCGGATTATGCAATTTTGGGAAGATATATTCTAAATCCCTCTATTTTCGAAATGATTGAAAATACTCCTCCGGGTAAAGGTGGGGAAATTCAGATAACAGATGCGATTTTAAGACAAAAGGATATTGAAAATGTCTATGCTAGTGTATTTGAAGGAACCAGGTATGACACAGGAAATAAATTAGGGTACTTGAAAGCGACTGTGAACTTTGCACTAAAGCATCCTAAAGTAGGACAGACATTTAAAGAATTTTTAGAAGAGTAGATAAAAACCGCATTGCATATGCGGTTTTTTGATTGAAACAGTTGAGTTATACAAGAAGTTCATAGAAAGCTTTTGCATATATTTTTGTCATGAGCATCAGATCGTCTATGGCGATGAATTCATCTTTCTGATGAGCCAGGTCTTCCTGCCAAGGAAAAGCGCCTCCAAAAGCAACAGCGTTCGGCATGCTTCTAGCGTAAGTGCCTCCGCCTATTGTTTTAGGCATATCGTTTCTGCCTGTATAGTCATTGTATACCTTCATTAATTTCTGAATCATAGCTGAATTTTTATCTACAAACAGCGGTGGAATGTGCTCGTCTTCAACGTAATCTATTTTTGCGTAATCGATGGTTTCATTTATTCCACTAACGACATCCTCATAGCTACCTGTAACTGGATAACGGATGTTGATGGTAAGAGAACCTTTTTCTCTGTCCGTTTTAATCATACCGATATTCAATACGAGTTTTCCTGATTCTTCATCTTCAAATCCACATCCGATGTTTTGTCCGTTATACTCTAGACCGATATGTCTAGATATTGTTCTTATGAAAGTGCTCTGATCTCCTATTTGAAGATCGATGTTATCCAAAAATTTGATTAAATGAGAAATGGCGTTGATGCCTTTGTCAGGTCTGCTGCCGTGAGCTGAGACCCCTTTAGATTCGATTTCATATTCATCATCACCTAAAGATTCAATGGAAACAGTGGCGTTGTAATCGTAATTATAAGCATCGACCATGCTCTTAAGGTCCATTTTTGATTTGATTATCGCCTTTGCATAATCGGGAACCATATTTGGAGCATTGCCTCCTGTTATTTCTAGAATTTCAATTCCACCGTCATCTATAAAATCACTGAATCCTTTTGCTAAATCAAATACGATGATTCCCTTCTCTCCATAAATAACCGGAAAGTCTGCATCCGGCACGATGGACATAGTAGGAATCTCTTCATGCTCGACGTAGTAATTGATGCTCTCCCAATGTGTTTCTTCATTCAATCCAAATATGATGCGTACTCTTTTGTTGAATTTAACATCTGAATCGATGAGTGCTTTTATTGCGTAAAGAGAAGAAATCGCCGGTCCTTTATCATCGGTGGTTCCACGGCCGTAAATTTTACCGTCTATGATCTGAGCCCCATAAGGATCATACGACCATCCATCCCCTTCGGGAACAACGTCCAGGTGAACGAGAATACCAAGCATTTCATCACCTTCGCCGTACTCAGCGTATCCAACATGGTCATCCATATTTTTAGTTTCAAAACCTAAAGAAGCAGCTAAATCCAAAGTGAATAAGAGTGTGTTGTGAACACCTTCTCCAAATGGGTATTCATGATGAGTTTTATCTTCAACGCTTTTAATCTTTACAATCTCTTGTGTGTTTTTAATTACCTCTTCTTTAAATGAATCGATTTTTTTATCAAAATTCAAAATTATTCCTCCTGTTCAAAGTCTATTAATTTTCTCTTTAACTCTATACCATCTATGGCAGAGAATCCAGTTAACTTTCCGTTGTTTCCTACAATCCTGTGGCAAGGAATCAGAATAGGAAATGGATTTTTTCCAAGTGCACCGCCTACGGCGCGTGCAGCCCTTGAATTGTTTATTAGCTTGGCGAGTTCTCCATATGAAATGATTTTGCCGAATGGAATGTTTTTAGCTTCACTATAGACACATTGTTGAAAATCGGTAGGGTTGTAATCCAAATCTATTTCTATATCGATTGGATTTTTTTTGACATATGAAAGCATGAATTTGTGGATAGCTTTAAAAGGCTTTTGATCAAATAATAAATCTTGCTTTTTGAAATCCCTTATAAAGCTTATTTTCGTCAAACCCTTTTGACTTGCCAAATATTCAAGCTTGAACAATTTATAATCGTAAAACCAATAATACATAAAATTCCTCCTAATACAGTGTCATTTGATTTTTTGAAGGTTATAACTAAATGGTTTATATCCGTATTTTTCATAAAAACCCAATGCTTCTTCATTTCCGACTGAAACTTCGATGGCGAATTCATCAATGTTGTTCTCTTCAAACCATTCAATCGCACGATCCACGAGTTTTTTACCAAAGGACATTCTTCTCGATTCTTCGTCGACATAGAGGGATTCGAGTTCTCCTTTTCCATCGAAATCGATAATGCTGATGCAATGAGCATGTGTAATATTTGTCTCATCATCAACAACGAGGTCGATTTTTGTTTTTCCGCCTTCTCCGTGTTTTTTGAGTTTTGTTTCTCTATTTGAAAAAGGATAATCTGAAAAATAGGCTTTGAAGTATTTTGAGGTTTCGGAGTGATGAATTGTGAGTTTTTCCCAAGTCGGTTGAATCGCTTTCAAATCCTCAGGATTCCAAGATACAATTATATATGACATAGATTTTCCTCCATTGCAGTAGTATTAATATCATTATTTCATAAATTGATTAATTGTTAAACGGATAATATATTTTATTTAAGATATTAATTTGTTAGTTGTATAGTATTCATTTATAATAGACATATATATGAAAGCGAGGTTGATTTATGAAATTCATTAAGGGGCTATTTGTAACAATAACATTCACCATAGTTTTGTTGATTGTAATTTTATTAGTTGTAATACTGATGATATATTCTCCAAATGCTGAATTGCCTGATGATTATAAATATATTGAAGATAGTTCGATGATGAATGTAGATCAGTACTTCAGGGATTTTGATTTTGGCTCATTGGATGATATCAGAATAGGTGAAAGAGAAATCAATATAGTTATCGCCACCTATCTAGAATATGAGGAAATAGATAATGAAGATATTGATATTCACTATGTATATGTAGATTTGAAAGAGAATCAATTTGACGCCGTGGCGCATTTAACTATTTCAGAAGTTATGGAATTTCCAATGAAAATTAAAGTGATTTCTAATGTTGGATATAGTGATGAAATTTTATACGTTGAAATTAAAAAAATAAAAGCAGGTTTGGTTACAATTCCCAATTGGGTAATGAAATTTGCACTTAAAACGAATGGAGTGGAATCGGCATATCTAAATATCGACAGATTGGAAATTGTTCTAGACACAGAAGAAATGAATCCATATAGAAATTTCATTGAAGTGAAAAATGTTTTAATCGATGATGATTCTTTGCATGTGAAAATTGGATTGACTGAAATATTGAATGACAGCATCAAGGGTATAGTAACTACAGTTGCTGAAACAGCAAAAGATACTATTGAAGAAATGTACGGAAGGTTGGCAGATGACGAAAAAAAATCCGCGGATATCATTTTGGATTTTATCGACGATAATCCAAATTCAAATGTAGATAATATTGATATTGAACAGGCAAAGAATGTTTCTGAAGAATTCATGAGCCTCAGCGCGGAGGCTCAAGATACGATAGTTGATAATATACAAAATTCTTTGAGTTCTGAAGAAATGAATGAATTGAAAAAAATAATAGAAGAGTTGATGAGGTAGGTAGAGATGGAATTAAATGAATTGTTAATAGAAGTATTTGAATCAAGAACTTTAATAAAAGGTGTCGTAAGCAATAAAGCAAAAGGAAGCAATTTGGATATCAACAAGATTGATATAAAACCTGTATTGCTAAAGAGTGAGATTTTTATTCAGTTTACAAATTATGTTGGTAATCAAGTACTTCATGAAAACTTGAATATATATGACGCAAAAGAGAAACTATCGAGATACCTGGAAAGTGATTTTAAACAAATGGTTCTTTTCACAAAAGAGAGAGACTATCAAGTACTTGTAAGTAAAAAAGGGAAAGTGAAAATCATTTCTAAAGAGCCAAGTAAAAAGTTGGTTGATATTTCTCATAACAGACAAAAGCAATATATTCTAAAAGAAGGAACACCGTATTCTTTCTTGACATACCTAGGTGTTATGACTGAAGAGGGTAAAGTAAAACAACAGAGATATGATAAATTCAAGCAATTGAACAGATATCTTGAGTTGGTTGAGGATGTTGTTGGAAATATCGATCAAGATTTCATCAGAATTATCGATTTTGGATGTGGTAAGGCATATTTGACTTTTGCTTTATATCATTATCTTGTTGAGGTTTTGAATAAAGATGTAGAAATCATCGGGCTTGATTTAAAAGAAAATGTAATTCAGTTCGGTAATGAAACAGCCAAGGCTTTAGGCTATGATAAACTGAAATTCTTAAAAGGCGATATACAGTCGTTTAATGAAGAGCGTCCGGTAGACATGGTCATATCGTTACATGCTTGTGATACAGCTACTGACGATTCTTTGGTCAAGGGCATTCAATGGGGAGCTAAAGTCATAATGGCGGTGCCGTGTTGTCAACATGAACTATTTGGGAAAGTAAAAAGCGATTCTCTCAATGGTTTGTTGAAATACGGTATATATAAAGAAAGAATTTCTGCTTTGTTGACTGATGCACTGAGAGCTAGTTTGCTTGAACAAAACGGATACAAGGTCGATGCTGTAGAATTTATCTCTCTTGAGCATACTGCAAAAAACATTATGTTGAGGGCTGTTAAAAGTAAGGATCATGATAAAAATGTTAATGAAGAGTACGATAAACTTAAAGAGATATTCGGTATAAAAGATTTTCATATGGAGAGAAATTTATAAACATTAAGCATACAAGAATATTTTTATGCTTTTATGTATGATTTTTTATTAGATTAAATTGACGGTATGTATATTGTATACTATACTGAAATAGCGAGTAAGTAAATTATGAATAGGAGGATATATAATGAGTAAAAAAGTTTTTAAAACTATGGACGGAAATACTGCTACAGCATATACTTCATATGCATTTATCGATGTAGCTGCTATTTATCCGATTACCCCTTCTTCTCCAATGGCAGAATACGTTGATGAATGGGCGGCACATGGAACTAGAAATATTTTTGGCAATACTGTAGCTGTATCAGAATTACAATCTGAAGGTGGGGCTTCAGGTGCGGTTCATGGTTCATTGCAGGCAGGAGCTTTAACTTCTACATTTACAGCTTCTCAAGGACTGCTTCTAATGATTCCCAACATGTATAAAATTTCTGGGGAATTATTACCGGGTGTTTTCCATGTCAGTGCGAGAGCTTTAGCAACACATGCATTATCGATTTTTGGTGATCATTCTGATGTTATGGCTGCAAGACAAACAGGATTTGCAATGATTGCATCTGGATCAGTTCAAGAATCTGCTGATTTGGCTGGTGTTGCTCATTTGAGTGCAATTAAAGGAAGCCTACCATTTATGCATTTCTTTGATGGCTTTAGAACAAGTCATGAAATACAGAAAATTGAATTGATAGACTATGACGACTATGCAAAATTAGTTGACATGGATGCAGTTAAAAAATATAGAGATAAAGCTTTACTTCCTGAACACCCTATAACAAGAGGAACTGCTCAGAATCCAGATATTTTCTTCCAAGCTAGAGAAGCGGCTAATAAATATTATGATGCAATTCCTGATATTGTAGCTGGCTACATGAATGATATCAGTGAATTAACTGGAAGAACTTATAAACCTTTTAACTATGTAGGTGCTCCTGATGCTGAGCATATCATAATTGCTATGGGTTCAGTAACTGATACGATTGAAGAGACTGTTGAATATCTAGTTGCTAAAGGCGAAAAAATCGGATTGATCAAGGTTAGGTTATACAGACCATTCTCAGAGAAATATTTCTTTGATGTATTCCCTAAGACAACTAAGAAAATTTCAGTGCTTGATAGAACAAAAGAGCCTGGTGCAATAGGCGAGCCTTTATATCAAGATGTAAGAACAATGTTCTATGAAAGAAAAGATGCACCAGTTATAGTTGGTGGACGTTATGGATTAGGTTCAAAAGACACTACTCCTTCTCAGATTAAAGCTGTTTATGACAATCTTAAATTAGAAACTCCTAGGAATGGGTTTACTTTAGGTATCAATGATGATGTAACTAATCTTTCATTAGAAGTTAAAGAAACAATTGTTACTGAGCCAGAGGGAACTGTAAGATGTAAATTCTGGGGATTGGGATCTGACGGTACAGTTGGAGCCAACAAGTCAGCAATTAAAATTATAGGAGATAAAACTAATCTTTATGCTCAAGGGTATTTTTCTTATGACTCTAAAAAATCAGGTGGAGTAACTGTATCTCACTTGAGATTTGGTAAAAATCCGATTAAATCTACATATTTGATAGATGAAGCTGATTATGTAGCATGTCATAACCAATCTTATGTCAATCAATATGACGTTTTAAGAGGACTTAAAAAAGGTGGTATATTTGTACTTAACTGTAAATGGGATTCGGAAGAATTAGAAAAACAACTTCCTAATTCAATGAAAAAATATATTGCAGAAAATGAAATTCAATGCTACACACTGAATGCAACTGACTTAGCGGTTGAAATAGGGCTTGGAAATCGTATCAATATGATTATGCAAGCTGCATTCTTTGATTTAGCAAAAGTAATTCCTGTTGAAGATGCTATCAAGTATTTAAAAGAGTCGATTGTTAAGGCATATGGTAAAAAAGGCGAAAAAATCGTAGAGATGAACCAAGCGGCTGTTGATAAAGGGATTCAATATTTAGTAAAAATTGATGTTCCTGCGTCTTGGGCAACTATTTCTGAAGAAGTTGAAAAAGATGCAAAAGATGAACCTGCTTTCATTAAAAATATCTTAAGACCTATGAATGCTCTAAAAGGTGATGACTTGCCTGTCAGCACATTTGTAGGCAATGAAGACGGTTCTTTTGAAGCTGGAAGTGCCGCTTATGAAAAAAGAGGTATTGCAGTAAATGTACCTGAGTGGAATGCAGAAAATTGTATCCAATGTAATCAATGTTCATATGTATGTCCTCATGCTGCTATCAGACCATTCTTAGCTGATGAAGAAGAAATGAAGAATGCACCTGAATCGTTTAATACAATTAAAGCAATGGGTAAAGGATTTGAAGGTCTACAATATAAGATTCAAGTTTCAACTCTAGACTGTACAGGTTGTGGAAACTGCGTTGACATATGTCCTGCGAAGGAAAAAGCTATTGTAATGAAACCTTTAGAATCACAAGTTGAAAAAGAAGTGCCGAATTGGGACTTTGCCGTTAAACTTGATCCGAAAGATAAGATCATGGATAAATTCACTGTTAAAGGTTCACAATTTGCTAAACCGTTATTCGAATTCTCAGGAGCTTGTGCAGGTTGTGGCGAGACACCTTATATGAAAGTAATCACTCAATTATTTGGAGATAGAATGATTATTGCAAATGCAACGGGTTGTTCTTCAATTTGGGGTGGATCTGCTCCAACAACACCTTATACTACGAATAAAGAAGGTAAAGGACCAGCTTGGGCTAACTCGTTATTCGAAGATAATGCTGAATATGGTTATGGTATGGCTTTGGGTGTTAAAACAATTAGAACTAGTATTGCTGCAAAGGTTGAAAAACTATTGGCGCTTGATATTGATGAGAAAGTTAAAGAACCATTTAAAGTATGGTTAGAAGGTAAGGAAGATGAGAGACAATCTAAAGCAGCAGCTCTTGGTATTTTACCTATTTTGGACAATATCGATGCTGTTGATAATGATGAAGCCAAAGAACTTCTTGTATTGATCAATGCTGATAAAGATTACCTAATCAAGAAATCGGTATGGATTATCGGTGGAGACGGTTGGGCTTATGATATCGGTTACGGTGGATTAGACCATGTATTGGCAACTGGTGAAAATGTAAACGTAATGGTATTTGATACTGAAGTTTACTCGAATACCGGGGGACAATCTTCTAAGGCGACACCTACTGCTGCGGTAGCGAAATTTGCTGCATCTGGTAAAAAAGTTAAGAAGAAAGACCTAGGTATGATTTCTACTACTTATGGTTATGTATATGTAGCTCAAGTAGCTATGGGCTCTAATCAAAACCAATTTATAAAAGCATTGAAAGAAGCAGAAAGCTATGATGGACCATCGTTGATTATTGCTTATGCTCCATGTATTGCCCATGGTATTAAAACTGGAATGGGAACTACTCAACTACAAGAGAAAAAAGCTGTAGATGCAGGTTATTGGCATTTATGGAGATTTAATCCTCGTCTAAAAGATGAAGGGAAAAATCCATTCATACTTGATTCAAAAGAACCAAAAGCAAGTTTCCAAGACTATTTGATGAGTGAAACAAGGTATACTTCATTAATAAACACTTTCCCTGAAGAAGCTAAAGTGTTGTTTGTGAAAGCCGAAGAAGCTGCAAAAGAACGTTATGAATCTTATGTAAGAATGGCAGAAATGAAATACTAATAAATAAAAACTGAGAAGACGGGCTGCGTATGCAGCTCGTTTTTTTTTTTTTTTTTTTTTTTTAAAATATTTTTATATTTTTTTTTATTACCTAAATTGTGAGAGCGAGTATCAATTTTGTTAAAAATGTTGATTGCAATATACATTGATGTTACAATTGCGGTACTAATTTAAAGGAGTGGAATAAGTGATATTAAATACAAATTTAAAACATTTAAAAACAGAACAAGAAATAAAAGAAATCGTCAATGCTCAAGAGAATGTAATCGTCTGCTGTGGGCGTATGGGACCTATGTGCCTGCCGGTGTATGCATCGATGGAAGAACTCGAGGCATCGGGAGAATATGATCATGTTGCTTTCAGAGATTTACTGTTTGATTCACCTGAGGCTGTTTATATATGAAAATTACCAGAAGTTAGAACTTTTAGAGGACTACCGTTTACTGTATACTTTAAAAACGGTGAGGTGGTACAAGCTACTTCAAGTATTCAATCAAAAGAAAACTTAGTAACTAATATTAATAATTCTTTTTAATATGGACAATCACCTCTTAAAATTATATAAATATAATAAGAGGTGATTTTTTGTTATATAGAAAGTTTGATAATTTAGATAAAGATGTTTCTATTTTAGGATTTGGAACGATGCGACTTCCTGTGATAAATAACGATCAGAAAAAAATTGATGAAAAAAAATCAATAGAAATGATTCGTTATGCGATAGATCATGGCACTAATTATATAGATACTGCATATCCGTACCATGGTGGGAATAGTGAAATTGTAGTAGGAAAAGCTCTTTTGAAAGGATATAGAGAGAGTGTGACACTTGCAACTAAAAATCCAGTATGGCTTGTGAGAAAATATGACGACTTCGAGAAATATTTGGATGAACAACTTAAAAAGCTTCAAACAGAATATTTTGATATTTATATTTTACACGCATTGAATAAAAAAATGTGGGATAAAATTAAAGATTTAGGAGCACTTAAATTTTTAGATGAGGCTAAGGCGAAAGGTAAAATAAAGCTTGCCGGGTTTTCTTTTCACGATGAATTTGAAGTGTTTGAAGAAATTATGGATTCGTATAATTGGGATATGTGCATGATTCAGCTCAATTATATCGATCAGGATGAACAAGCGGGATTGAAAGGTTTAAGATATGCTGAAGAAAAAAAAGTTCCCGTAGTTGTTATGGAACCTTTAAAAGGTGGTCTGTTGGCAAATCCTCCAGAAGATATCCTTTCGAAGTTGCAAGGAACTAGAGAAATTTCGCCTGTGGAATGGTCGTTTAAATGGCTTTCAAATTATCCTATGATCAAAGTTATTCTCAGCGGTATGACTAACATGGAACAATTGGTTGAAAATCTTGAGATATCCAATGGGCTCGAAGCTAATAACATGACTGAAGAAGATTATAGGGTAATCGATGAAGTTATCGATATGTACAATAAACGAGACATTATCGATTGTACTAATTGTCAGTACTGCATGCCGTGTCCTGTCGGTGTCAATATTCCTTTAAACTTCAAACTATTCAATGATGCAACAATTTACGGCAGTTTGAAAAACTCGGCTTATCAGTACAATTTGCTGATTAAGCCAGAGGAACAAGCTTCGAATTGCATAGAGTGTCATCAATGTGAACCGAAATGTCCTCAAAATATAAATATCAGTCAAGAACTCAAAAGAGTAGAGAAATTATTGAGAACGGATGAAGAATTCGAATCGAATCACTGGGTTTATTAGGAGGATTTTATGATGAAATTTGAAATTCCGAAAGGCGAAAGTTTTGAAATCGAATATTTGATTTTCGATTATAATGGCACGGTTGCAAACAATGGTATGATTTATACAAATGTCTTAAAAAGGCTAAATAGTTATAATAACTTAGAGATATTCATAATTACCGCAGATACCTACGGCACTGTAAAAGAAGAGTTGAAAGGTTCTAATATAAAAGTGAAAATCATTTCTAAGGAAAATGGATCTATAGACAAACTGAATTTCTTGAAAGAGTTGGGTTCGGAAAATGTCATAGCTTTTGGCAACGGAAGCAATGATAGGCTTATGCTTGAAGAAGCTAGCATCGGAATATGCGTTATCGGGAAGGAAGGTGCTTCTATCAAGGCTCTGATGGCGTCGGATTTAGTTGTCAATAGTATTGATGATGCACTGGATTATATCGATCATCCGAATAAAATCGTTGCAGGTCTAAGAGAATAATAATAGCTATACGAAAGAACAAAAGAAATCAACTCAAGTTGTTTGCCAAAATAAAAGGTTTTGTGATATAGAAAATTTATTATTACAGAGCCCTTTTTTTATTTTTTGTGTATCCATAATGCTGAATCGAACTAGCAAAGTGAGAGTTCTATCTCAGCAATCGCCAGTGGGGGTGGTATTATTATTGTTCATCCAACCAGAAAATGTGTCTGCAAATTATATGACAAGAAAGCAGTTATCGGGAAGACAGTGATAATTTTATGGGAAGTATTAGAACTGAAACCAAAATTATAATTGTTCTCTGGATGAAGATTGAGATATATTAAGTAAATTATGATATATTATGGTAAAATAAAAACGAG